>CAKZIH010000212.1 GCA_936931335.1 uncultured Nostocoides sp.
TGGGCGCGCTCGGCGGCCTCCCGGCCGTGGGCCAGGCCAGTGGCGTATCCCGTGCAAAACACGTCCCACGCCTCGGGAGTGAGGGCCGCCAGGTCGAGCACGTCCTCGGCTCGGGTCGGCGTGGCCGTCATGCTGCACCCCCGGCCGCGTGCTCCTGCATCTCCTGCCGGCGGCAGATCGGGCCGATCTCGTGGGCTACCGATCGCTCGGCCACCAGGTGCGCGCCGCAGCGTCGACACCGACAGCCGAGGTCGATAGACTCGGCCTCAGAACGCCCGCCCGTGTTCATCTTCGTGATTGCCGCCTGGTTGCCCGCCGGGCGGCTTTCTCGTGTTGGCTGTGGACTCACGCGGTGCCGCCCAGGCTGGTCAGTTCGGCCTCGGCGGCGCGGGCGGACTCAATAGCCGATTTCGCGCGGCGTCGCGCCGCGGCGGACTTCAGGGCGAGACGCTGGTAATAGGCCTTCCGCAGGTGCTCGGCCCTGACGGGATCGCCTCCGGCCTCATTGAGAAAGCGCTGCTCCAGCGCCTGGCGTGCGGGGGCGGTTCGGGCGGCGCGGTCTTCGGTCCGTGCCCAACTCTCATGGGACGCGATGGACGCGATAAGGGATCGTTCGTTTGGACTCAAGGCAGACTTCTCCCAGGGAAGAAGTCCGACTAAGACTCCGCGCTCAGCGCAATACGAGCGGTGAAATGCGGCCTATCCGCTCGGGGCCGCCGCCCGTAGGCGGTGTGCCTAGCGTACATCAGGTCAGCGCTTGCGGCTCTTGTGCTTCCCGTCAGCGCGTCGCCCGGTCACCGAGATCCCATCGGCCACGCCCGCCGTCAGCGCGGCGGTGACCACTTGCAGCAAGTGGGTGGTCAGTACCGAGTCGCTCCAGCCACACGACGCCAGCGGGCAGATGAACCGCGTCTTCAAGTGGTCTACGACGATGGACTCTCGCCCGTGGGAATGCTCGTCGCAGTAGGCGACACCCCTTGCGGTGCGCCGGGGGCAACCATCCTGACCGCACACTCCCCCGAGATTGAAGAAAGTGCCGTCCTCGGTGACTCGGGACTTTCGACCCCCGTCATCAAAGGGGAGCACCCAGAACTCGTCTCCCTCCATCCCGTCGTCCAGCACGGCCGTGAACAGTCGGTGTCCGTAGGGGCAGGCCAGATCGAAGGTGGCGCGAGCGACCACGGCGCGTTGGACCGCGGGGGATGCGCCCATGACTTTCCATATGCGTCGGCGCTCCTGACCCTGGCGGGATTCCCATTCCCGGCGTTCGTCGAGGTTCACAGGTCCCCCAGGTTCAGCCGGGCCGCTTCCTCGGCGGCGCGAGCGCTGGCACGGGCGCGGGTGTAGCGCATCAGCATGTCGGGCCGGGTCCAACCGGCGACGGCCATAAGACCACCTTCCGACCCCCCAGCGGCGAGCCACCTGTGCGCGGCCGTGTGGCGCATGATGTGCGGGTGGAACCGGGCGATGCCGGCAGCACTGGCGCGGGCACCGAGGGTCTTGTGCAGCGCGTCGTAGGTGAAGCCCTTGCCGCGGTCCCCCAGCCATAGCGCCGGGCTGCTGGCGAGCCGGTGGCGGTTCCTGACGCGGGCATATCGGTCGATTGCCTTGGCGGTGTGGGGGCCGAATGGGACCGAGCGCCCCTTACCGCCCTTGCCGCGGCGGATGATGACGTTGCCGCCGGCAAGGTCGAGGTCTGCCAACTCGATCGCCACAATCTCCCCGGCTCGCGCGCCCGTCTCCAGCATCAGACGCAGGATCGCCTCGTCCCGTCGCCCGCGGAACAGGTCGTTGGGGTCGGCGTCCCGTCCGGGCTCGCACGCCTTCAGTAGGGCTCGCAGTTCTTCCTCGGTCAGCGGCTCGGTAACCGTCGAGTCGAGGCGCGGCGGCTTGATTCCGACGAACGGGTCTTCTGTGATCTCTCCCTCATCGAGCAGCCACGCGGCATACCGGCGCATTCCGAGCTGGCGCGCGCGGACGGTCGCGGGCGCCGCCCCACCGTCGAGCAGGCTGGTCGTCCACCGGCGAAGGCTGGTCCGGTCGAGCGGCGTCGCGCCCTCGGCCTCGCACCAGGAGATGTAGAGCCGGGCCGCGTCGCTGTAGGACTTGATCGTCTGCGGGGACTTGCGATCTGCCCGCAGGGAGAGCACCCAGGAGGGCAGGAGCACCGCGATATCGGGGGCGGGTGGTGACTTGGGCACGACACCGAGGGTAACAGATATCTGGACTAGGAGCGCTGTGCTCGGGTATGGTGTGGCCCGTCAGCGCTGAAACAGGCGGTTGACCTGCATCAATGCCAACGGGCCAAAGACAACCTCAGTCGAGGTAGTCGCGCAGCACCTGCGAGCGGCTGGGGTGGCGCAGCTTGCTCATGGTCTTGGACTCGATCTGCCGGATCCGCTCGCGGGTGACGCCATAGACCTTGCCGATTTCGTCCAGCGTCTTCGGCTGGCCGTCGGTCAGCCCGAAGCGCATGGCGACCACGCCGGCCTCGCGCTCCGAAAGCGTGTCGAGCACCGAATGCAGCTGCTCCTGCAGGAGCGTGAAGCTCACCGCGTCCGCCGGGACGACCGCCTCGGAGTCCTCGATCAGGTCACCGAACTCGGAGTCGCCGTCCTCGCCGAGGGGGGTATGCAGCGAGATCGGCTCCCGACCGTACTTCTGGACCTCGACAACCTTCTCCGGGGTCATGTCGAGCTCGCGGGCCAGCTCCTCCGGGGTGGGCTCGCGGCCCAAGTCCTGCAGCATCTGGCGCTGCACACGGGCGAGCTTGTTGATGACCTCAACCATGTGCACCGGGATGCGGATGGTGCGCGCCTGGTCGGCCATGGCGCGGGTGATCGCCTGGCGGATCCACCAGGTGGCATAGGTGGAGAACTTGTAGCCCTTGGTGTAGTCGAACTTCTCGACCGCACGGATCAGACCGAGGTTGCCCTCCTGGATCAGGTCGAGGAAGAGCATGCCGCGGCCGGTGTAGCGCTTGGCAAGGGAGACCACCAGTCGCAGGTTGGCCTCGAGCAGGTGGTTCTTGGCCTTCTTGCCGTCCTGGGCGATCCACCACAGCTCACGCTTGAGCTTCTGCTCGGTGATCTCGCCGGAGTTGAGACGCTCCTCGGCGAAGAGACCGGCCTCGATGCGCTTGGCGAGCTCGACCTCCTGCTCCGCGTTCAGCAGGGCGACCTTGCCGATCTGCTTGAGGTAGTCCTTGACCGGGTCGGCCGTGGCGCCGGCGGTGACTACCTGCTGAGCGGGGGCGTCGTCCTCGTCGTCGTCACGGATGACGAAGCCGGCGCTCTCATCGCTCTCGTCCTCCCCGCGCGGCGCGGTCTCGGCGGCGGCGTCGCTCTCCTCGCCACCCTCTTCGGAGGTCTCCTCGGCGGCGTCCGGGGCTACGCCCTCCGCGACGTCACCGGTGGCCTCGTCGGCGACCAGTTCGGCCTCATCGAGGTCCTCGGCGTCCTCGAGCTCGCCCTCGGGCAGCTCCTCTTCGGCCGACTCCTTCGCGGCGGCCCGCTTGGTGGTGTCGGCAGCCTTCTTGGCCGGGGTGGCGCTCTTGGCCGCGGCCTTGGCGGTAGCCCGGGTGGTGCTCTTGGCCGTCTTGGCGGCAGCCTTCTTGGCGGGGGTGGTCGCGGTCGACTCGGCGCCGGCCTCGGCAGCGGTGTCCGCGCCTGCAACGTCTTGGGCCGCAGCGTCTTGGGCGGCGGCGCTCTTGGCCGCCGACTTGGCGGCGGTGGACTTGCTGGTCGCGGCCTTGGTGGCGGTGGTCTTGGCGGCCGCGGCGGTCTTCGCCGTCGTGCTCTTGGTGGTCGTCGCCTTCTTGGCCGTGGTCTTCTTCGCCGGGGCGCGTCCGGCCTTGGCGGTGGCGGCGCTGAGGTCCTCGACGAGCACGGGAATACCCTGTTCCTCGATGGCCTTCATGACGGCCTTGCGCCGCGGGGCGCTGGTCACCCCGCCTTCGGTGAGGGCCATGAGCACCTGCTCACCGGTGACCTGCCCGGAGGCACGTCCCTTGGCGAGCAGATCCTGTAGAGCTTGGTGGGAGAACTCCCTGGGCAGTTCGGGTGCGCTGGCGGAGGAACGCGGCACTGTCAGCACGACACCTTTCGCGGGGGTGAGTCGGCCTCCGCCCGGGCAGGCGAGGGGAGCCGACGAGGCGGCTGGGGAGTAGGTGGGCAGTCGACCAACTGGGGGGCGGTCAGACCGATACCGACATTATAAAAGGGCGGCCGCCGTTCACCTATTCCCGCCCATGCTCGCCAGGCGGCACCCATCGCGAAGGGGCGCCGCCTGGGGTGGGCTGGCGTCGAGACTCAGTCGCCCTTGACCGCGAGGACCGGGCAGGGTGCGTCGAGCAGGATCCGCTGCGCATTGGACCCGAGGATGAGCTTGCCGACCGGGGTCCGGCGCCGCAGGCCGATGACGATGAAGTCCGCGTCAATCTCCTCGGCCACCGCGATCAGGTCCTCGGCCGGCTCCAGGCCACGCACGAAGGTGCGGGTGTCGACCGCCAGCCCGTCCGCGCGCAGATCGGCGACGAGCTGCTCCATTTCCGACTCCAGCTCGCTGGGCGGCAGGTCGCGCCCGCCGCGGCTGGAATTGACCAGGACCAGGGAGGTCCTGCGCAGCTTGCACTCCTCCACGGCGCGCGACAGGGCCGCCCGGCCCTCCTTGGTCGGCACATATCCGACGACGATCGGCACATCTCCTCCTCGGGGTGGTGCTCAGATGCAAGGTACCTGACCTTCGCCTCGGCGAGCTCACGCCACGGGTGAGAACTGCTCGGGGCCGCCATCGGAACCCTGGTGCACCAGGAAGGGATAGACGCCACGTTGCAGCGCGGTCCACAGCAGTAGCGCGAGCCGGTGCTGCGGATCGGCGCGCAGGGCCTGATCCAGTGCCGCGCTCATGGTCAGCCCCTCCCCCAGCGATCCCGCAAGGAAGGCGAGCACGGCATACGGGTTGGCGGACAGCGGCGGCGGGACCAGGCGGGCCAGCGCGCTGAGGCGGCCGAGCATCACATACTGCCAGTGGGTTATCGCATCCCGTGCGTCGGCGTCGAGGACCTCGGCGTCCGGCGGAACGGCACGGAAGGAACCGGGACTCCAGGCGTCAACTGGGCCGAGCGCGGCAAGTTCGATGGCAAAGCGATCCCGGACCGCCTGCGGACAGTCGGCCTGCCGCAGCACCTCGGCGACCCGGCCCGCGGCATACGGGCGATGATCGGCGCCGGGGAAGCTGTCGGGCGCCAGCGCCGCGATCAGCGCATCGCGGAAGTTGCGATCCAGCAGGCTGCGGGCGAGCCGGGTGGCCGTCTGCGGATCGGGCTCATAGCCGTCACCGGTGGGGCCGGCCCCGAGCAGCGCGATCCACTCCTTGCGGGCGACGATCGGCGCGTTCCTTTGGTATGCCGTCAACCGCACCCGCGCGATTGCCTCCTGGTCCGGTTCCAAGCGCCCCACCACGGTGTCCCGGTCCGGGGCCACCACTCGCCCGCGCCCGACATATTCGGCCACCGTGGGGCTATCCCCGGGGGCGGGGATCTGATGCCAGCCCGCAGCGCATTCCGGCTCGGTGCAGCCGTAGTGCCACCACTGATCGTCGACGACGCGCGCGGCGAACGGGATCTGCAGCCCGTATTGCGCGAGGCGGTCGCCGATATGCAGCAGCGCGGGCCACCCCTGCGGCCGTTCGTCATAGAGGACCAAATGCGCCTCGTCGGCGGCGCACCCCGGCAACTGGCGGGACAACTGTTCCCACCCGGCATCGAGCACAGCATCAGCGTGCGGGCCGGGGGCGATATCCAGGCGGGCCACCATGCGCAGGTGATGCTCGCGAGTGAGCACCGCCACAACGCTATGGCGCGGCTGGAAACCCAGGCTGTAAGGGATGGCCGCGATGAGGTCTTCGGCGGAGCCGACCGTGATCGTCATACCGCCACTTTCCCCGCGGGGAACGCGCGGGGAAAGGGTCGCGATTTCCCCTGTGCACGACCACCAACTTGGACTCTTGGCTGTGGACAAGACGGTTCGTTTTGGCGGGCCGGCTGCGCGCCAAGGGACGTCCCCCGGAAACGGCGAGAGGCCCCGGACGTGGCGGCATACCCCGGAAATTGCCGGGGTACTCCGCGTTATCCGGGGCCTGATTCAGTGTGCGGGGTATGTCGCGTCACCCGGGGCGGCCACCGCCGCCCGCGCACCACGCGCGGACGTGCGCGTCAGCGCACCACGTGCCCGCTCACCGGCGCGTCCTGCGGCGAGCGGCCGCGTCGTCCCTGGCCGTCGGCCGAGGAGGGGAAGGGCGCGCCGGGCCCGGTCCGCGAGTGCTCCCACTGCAGGAAGTCATCGGTCGCATTGACCAGGGTGGCCGCGAGCCAGCTGAGCACCATCGCGTCATCGGCCAGCCCCAGCGCCAGAAGCAGCCCTTCGGGCATCAGGTCGACGGGGGAAACGACATACGCCAGCGCGCCGGCCATCAGACCGAGGCGGGCCACGGACATACCGCGGTACTCGCCGCTGAGCACCGCCTTGGACAGCCGGGGCACGGCGCTCAGGCGTTCGGGGACGGACGGGCCACCCGGTCGGGCCAGGGAGCGCACGGCGGAACTCAGGGAACGGACGAGGAGCAGGCGCGAACGAACGGCCACCGGCGGTTTCCTTCGGGTCGAAGCGGGCCGCAACGGCTGCGGCCGGGTCGTCGATTGACAACGACCCGGCCGGGCTGGCGATTCCCGCCTGAAGGCGAACCCCTCAGGCGCCGGTGGTGGCGGGGAATTCTGTGGCTTCGTTCGCTTGGTGGCGGGGTTTTTGCA
>CAKZIH010000213.1 GCA_936931335.1 uncultured Nostocoides sp.
TCTGCCACACCGAGATCTCGAGGTCGGCGGCGAATATCAGTGGCGTCGCGAGGGGGAGCCGCACCTCTTCGACCCGCAGACCGTCTTCACCCTCCAGCACGCCACCCGTCAGCGGCGCTACGACGTCTTCCGGCAGTACACCCGGCGGGTCGATGAGCAGAGCGAGCGGTTGATGACCCTGCGCGGGCTCTTCGCCTTCCGCGACGGCGTTCGCCCAGCGGTTCCCTTGGCGGAGGTCGAGCCGGTCAGCGCGATCGTGCGCCGGTTCAACACCGGGGCGATGAGCTACGGCTCGATCAGCCAGGAGGCGCACGAGACCCTGGCGATCGCGATGAACCGGCTCGGCGGCCGCTCCAACACCGGCGAAGGCGGCGAGGACCTGGAGCGACTGCTCGATCCCACCCGGCGCAGTGCGGTCAAGCAGGTCGCCTCCGGCCGATTCGGGGTGACCTCGGCCTATCTCGCGCACGCCGACGACATCCAGATCAAGATGGCCCAGGGTGCCAAGCCTGGCGAGGGCGGCCAGTTGCCCGCCCACAAGGTCTACCCGTGGGTGGCGCACACCCGGCATTCCACTCCCGGCGTCGGGTTGATCTCTCCGCCGCCGCACCACGACATCTATTCGATCGAGGACCTGGCCCAGCTCATCCACGACCTGAAGAACGCCAACCCGGCTGCCCGCATCCACGTCAAGCTGGTCGCCGAGAGCGGGGTCGGGACCATCGCCGCCGGGGTTTCCAAGGCGCATGCGGATGTGGTGCTGGTCTCCGGTCACGACGGCGGCACCGGGGCTTCCCCGCTCACCTCCCTCAAGCACGCCGGCGGTCCCTGGGAGCTGGGGCTCGCGGAGACCCAGCAGACGCTGATCCTCAACGGCCTGCGCGACCGGATCGTGGTCCAGGTCGATGGGCAGCTCAAGACCGGTCGCGATGTGGTGATCGCCGCGCTGCTCGGCGCGGAGGAGTTCGGCTTCGCCACCGCTCCGCTCGTGGTCAGTGGTTGCGTCATGATGCGGGTCTGCCACCTGGACACCTGCCCCGTCGGGGTAGCCACCCAGAACCCCGAGTTGCGCGAGCGCTTCAGTGGCCGGCCTGAGTTCGTGGAGACCTTCTTCGAATATCTCGCCGAGGAGGTCCGGGAACTGTTGGCGGCCTTGGGATTCCGCTCCATCGAGGAAGCGGTCGGCCACAGCGATGCCTTGGACATCTCCGCCGCGATCACCCATTGGAAGGCGGGCGGCCTGGACTTGGCGCCGATCCTCGCCGAAGCCGTGCCCGCCGAGGGCACCCGGCATCACAGCGTCGGCCAAGAGCACGGACTAGACGCTGCCCTCGACCACGAATTGATCGCCCTGGCCGCGCCCGCGCTCGCGGACGCGTCGGCCGTACGCGCCACCGTGCCCATCCGCAACGTCAACCGCACGGTGGGCACCATGCTCGGGTATGAGGTGACCCGCCGCCGGGTCGGCGGGCTACCGGCCGGCACCATCGAGCTGACGCTGACCGGCTCCGCCGGTCAATCGCTCGGGGCCTTCCTACCCGCCGGGATCACTCTGCGCGTGGTTGGCGACGCCAACGACTATGTCGGCAAGGGTCTATCCGGCGGCCGGATCATTGTCGCCCCGGACCCCGGCTCGCCCTTCGTCGCGGCTGAGAATGTGGTCGCCGGCAATGTCATCGGGTATGGCGCGACCGGCGGCGAGATCTTCCTGCGCGGCCTGGCCGGGGAGCGGTTCTGCGTGCGCAACTCCGGCGCCACCGCGGTGGTCGAGGGTATCGGCGACCATGGCTGCGAGTACATGACTGGCGGTATCGCGGTGATCCTCGGGCCGGTCGGGCGCAATTTTGCCGCCGGTATGAGCGGGGGGCTGGCCTACGTTCTGGACCTCAACCCCCGGCGGGTCAACCGGGAACTGGTCGACCTGCTCCCGCTGCGCGCACAGGACGAGGAAGCGCTGCGCAGCCTGCTGGCCGAGCACCTGGCCGAGACCGGCTCCAGTGTCGCCGCAGGCCTGCTTGCCGACTGGGACGTGGCGCGGGAGCGCTTCGCCCTGGTGCTGCCGCGCGATTACGCCCGGGTGCTGCAGGTGCGCGCCGACGCCGAGGACGAAGGCATCGATCTCGACAGCGAGGTCGTCTGGGAACGGATCATGGAGGCGGCACATGGCTGACCCACAAGGCTTCCTGCATACCCGGGAGCGGGAGTTGCCCGCCCGGCGGCCGGTCGAGGTGCGCATCCGCGACTGGCGTGAGGTCTACGAAGAGCAGCAGCTCGGCCAGCTCCAGCGCCAGGCCGGACGGTGCATGGACTGCGGAATTCCGTTCTGCCACAGCGGTTGCCCGCTGGGCAATCTAATCCCTGAGTGGAACGACCTGGCCTGGCGCGGGGATTGGCGCGCGGCGATCGAACGCCTGCACGCGACCAACAACTTCCCCGAGTTCACCGGCCGGTTGTGCCCAGCGCCGTGTGAGAGCGCGTGCGTCTTGGGCATCAACCAGCCGCCGGTGACCATCAAGCAGGTCGAGGTCAATGTGATCGACCGGGCCGTCGCCGCCGGTGGGCTGACGCCCCACCCGCCGGAGCGGCTCTCCGGGCGCACCGTTGCGGTCGTCGGCTCCGGGCCGGCCGGGTTGGCAGTCGCACAACAGCTCACCCGGGCCGGGCATACGGTTGCGGTCTACGAACGCGCCGACCAGCCCGGGGGCTTGCTGCGGTACGGCATACCGGAGTTCAAGATGGAGAAGGCCGTCCTCGACCGACGCCTTGCCCAGATGGAGGCCGAAGGCACCCGGTTTCGGTGCGGGGTTGACGTCGGTGGCGCGCTTACCGGGGAGCAATTGCGCAGCCGATATGACGCCGTGGTGTTGGCCATCGGATCCACGCGGCCGCGCGATCTGCCGGTGCCCGGTCGCTCGGCTGCCGGCGTCGTGCAGGCGATGGACTATCTGCCGCAAGCGAATCGGGTCGCCCTGGGTGCGCAGGTGCCCGATCAGATCACGGCGGCCGGCAAGGATGTCATCGTCATCGGCGGCGGGGACACCGGCGCGGACTGCATCGGCACCGCCCACCGGCAAGGCGCCCGCTCAGTCACCAGCTTGGAGATCCTGCCGCGCCCGGGGGCGGAGCGCTCGGCAGCGCACCCATGGCCCACCTACCCGGTGATCTTCCGGGTCGCCAGCGCCCACGAGGAGGGCGGGGAACGGCTCTACGCGATCTCCACTCAGGAGGTCGTGACCAATGACGACGGGCAGGTCAGCGGCCTACGGGTCGCCGCGGTCGCCGCGGCCGACGGCGGTTTTCTCCCGGTCCCGGGCAGCGAACGGGTGCTGCCCGCTCAGTTGGTGCTGCTCGCGCTTGGCTTCGTCGGTCCCCAACAGAGCGGCCTGGTAGAGGAACTCGGAGTGGACTTGGACGAGCGCGGCAACATTCGCCGCGGACCGGACTTCCAGACCAGCGTGCCCGGGGTCTTCGTGGCCGGGGACGCCGGGCGTGGGCAGTCGCTGATCGTCTGGGCGATCGCCGAGGGCCGTTCGGCGGCTCGCGGGGTCGATGAATTCCTCAGCGGCGCCTCGCATTTGCCGCGCCCGATCCACCCCACCGACCGCCCATTGGCCATCTGATGTTGTCGTTCCCGCCGGCCCGCACCGGACCACGCGGGAAGTGGGCGCCCCGATAGGGTTGAGAGCATGCGCCGCGCCAAGATCGTCTGCACTCTCGGCCCTGCCACTTCTAGCCCGGAACGCCTGGCGGAACTCGTCGCCGCCGGTATGGACGTTGCCCGCCTCAACCTCTCGCACGGCTCCCAGGAGGACCACGCCGAGGTCTATATGAATGTGCGGCGGGCCTCCGACGCCAGCGGGCACGCGGTCGGCATTCTTGCCGACCTGCAAGGCCCCAAGATCCGCACCACGCGCTTCAGCGGCGGCCCCGTGGACCTGCTGCCCGGGGACACCTTCACCATCACCTCCCGCGAGGTCGATGGCACCCAAGAGATCGTGGGGACGACATACAAGGGCCTGCCCGGTGACGTGGATGTCGGCGACACCTTGCTCATCGACGACGGCAAGGTCGAGTTGGTGGCCATCGAGGTCACCGACACCGATGTGGTGTGCTCCGTGGTCCAGGGCGGCACCGTCTCCAACAACAAGGGGATCAACCTGCCCGGTGTCGCGGTGAGCGTGCCCGCCCTGTCCGAGAAGGACGAGGCCGATCTGCGCTGGGCCCTGCACCTGCGCGTGGACTTCATAGCCCTGTCATTCGTGCGCAGCGCCGAGGACATCCGGCGGGTGCACGAGATCATGGACGAGGAGGGCCGCGGCCGGCTGCCGGTGATCGCCAAGATCGAGAAGCCGCAGGCCGTGGAGAACCTCGAGGAGATCGTCGACGCCTTCGACGGGATCATGGTGGCCCGCGGCGACCTGGGGGTGGAATTGCCGCTGGAGCAGGTCCCCCTGGTGCAGAAGCGTGCCGTGGAGATCGCCCGCCGCAACGCCAAGCCGGTCATCGTGGCCACCCAGGTGCTCGAGTCGATGGTGGAGAACCCGCGGCCCACCCGGGCCGAGGCCTCGGATGCGGCGAATGCGGTGCTCGACGGCGCCGACGCGCTGATGCTCTCCGGGGAGACCAGCACCGGCGCCCACCCGATCGCCGCCGTGCGCACCATGGCCAAGATCATCGAGAACACCGAGGAGCACGGTTTCGACCGGATCGCCCCGATGGGCACCCCGCCGCAGACCGTCAGCGGAGCGATCACCCGGGCGGCGGCGGAGATCGCCGTCCTGGTCGGTGCCCGCTACCTGGTCACCTTCACCTTTTCCGGTGCCTCGGCTCGGGCGATGGCCCGGCTGCGCCCGCACAAGCCGATGCTCGCCTTCACGCCCAATCAGGCCACCCGCTCCCAGTTGGCCTTGGTATGGGGTGTGGAGACCTTCCTGGTCGACATGGTGCACCACACCGACGAGATGGCCTTTCAGGTGGACACCGCGCTGATTAGCGAAGGCCGCTGCCCGGAGGGGGAGCGGGTGGTCATCGCCGCGGGTTCCCCACCCGGGGTCAGCGGCACCACCAACGCCCTGCGGGTGCACCTCCTGGGTGATGCCATCAACCACCGCGGGGCGTTCTCGGGCACCTGAGCGCCGCTGTCCGCCACGCAGGACGGGCCGGTCGGCGGCCGCCGCGGCCCCGCCCAGACAGGCTGCCCGCTGGGTGGGTGCACCCCGAGGGGCGGCATACCGGCGCCTGTATGCTGGGGCGCACCTCGCCGGGGTGGTGGAATGGCAGACACGGAGCACTCAAAATGCTTTGCCGCAAGGCGTGCGGGTTCAAATCCCGCTCCCGGCACGTTAGGTGAGCACGACGGCCCGTCTTGGGCCATACACGGGTGAGGAGGCCCACGTGACCGATTCACCCCAGGGGAGCGATCAGCCCCAGGCGGCTGGGTCACCCCAGAGCCGAAGCGCCAATGGCGCCCGGATCGTCGTCGCCGAGGACGAGGCCCTCATCCGGCTCGACCTGGTCGAGATGTTGCAAGAGGTCGGCTACGACGTCGTCGGCCAGGCCAGCAATGGCGAAGAGGCCGTCGAGGCCGCCGTGGAGCAGCGCCCCGATGTGGTGATCATGGACGTGAAGATGCCGGTCATGGATGGGCTCTCCGCGGCCGAAGAGATCGGCGCCAAGCGCCTGTGCCCGGTGATCATGCTCACCGCCTTCTCCCAGACCGAGCTCGTCGAGCGGGCCCGCGACGCCGGCGTGATGGCCTATATCGTCAAGCCGTTCACCGCCGCCGACCTGGCCCCGGCCATCAATATCGCGCTCTCGCGCTGGTCGGAACTCAAGGAACTGGAAAAGGACGTCGCGGACCTCAGCGAGGCGCTGGAGACCCGCAAGGCGGTCGAGCGCGCCAAGGGCGTGCTGATGAAGAAGCTCAAGCTCTCCGAGGCTGACGCGTTCCGGTGGATCCAGAAGACCGCGATGGACCGCCGGTTGGGGATGCGCGAGGTCGCGGAGGCGGTCATCTCCGGAATCGACAAGGCCTGAGCCGAGCACCGCTCGAGCGTTATCCACGACCTGGGCGACCCCCTTTTGCCGGATGCCATCACGGGCATAGAGTGCCGACTATCCGATTCGGCGTGGGGCGGGCGCTGAGGTTGGACGACCGCCCGCACGTCCGTGTCGTAGAGAGGCTTGACTCGTGGTCCGCCCGCATATCGCCGTATGGCGTGCAGCCCCCTCGGATTCCTCGACCGTCGCCGACCTGTGGATCGCGTCCGCGATGGCCGGCGGAATGAACCCCGACCTGGCCGCCCGCGCGGCCGCCGGTACCCGGGTAGCCGAAGCGCTGGAGCGGCCCGGGGTGCAGGTGCTGGTGGCGGATCTAGAAGGCAAGCCCGCCGGGATCGCCGTCGTGGGGACCCGGTTCGATGGCCTGCTCGATGCGCCGAACCTCGCGGTCGACGAACTCTTCGTGATGCCCGCGGCGCGCCGTCATGGCGTCGGCCGGCAATTGATGGCCGCGGTTGCCCGGCTGGCCGAGAGCGAGGGCTACGCCCTGGTCTTCGCGCATGTGCCGAGCGCGGATAAGGCGAGCAACCGCCTGCTGGCCCGGCTCGGGTTCGGGATCAGCGTGACCCGCCGGGTGGTGCCCACGGCTGTGCTGCGCCGCAAGCTCACCGTGGGGGACGAGCCGCAGCTGCTGGAGACCGTCACCGGCCGCGGCTACCGGTTGCGTGAGCCGGCCGGGGTGGGCTGACGTGCTCCGACCCCGTACGCCCCCGGCCGACGGC
>CAKZIH010000214.1 GCA_936931335.1 uncultured Nostocoides sp.
GCGTCGCAACGGCTCCTGTTCCGGGAGGTCCAATCCTTCGGGGTGGGCCATGGGTGTGCGGTGGAATGGGATGGACCGAGGCCCGAGGCGATCCGCACCACCTTCATCCCGACTCACGAGTTGTTGCTCAGCGAGGCGAGCGGCGGACCGTCCCTTTCGATGGATGCTCTCGCCGCCGACGCGGATCTGCGGGTGCTCGACGAGCTTGTCGACGGTTACGAGGCCTGGATCGCCGAGGTTGCGAAGAGTCCTGGGCTTGATCCAGTAGGCCGCACGACGCTTGCTCGGCACGCGGAGGATGCACGCGCCGCGGCGGACAGGATGCGTGCTGGCATCGACGTGCTTCGATCTGACGAGAGCGCTCGGCGCGCGTTCCAGCTGATGAACGCAGCGATGGCGCAGCAGCGTAGCCGGCAGGAGCACCACAGGGCGGGTCGTCTCGGCGACCCCCCCACGACGTCCACGGCCCGGTGGCGGCCGTTCCAGATGGCCTTCATCCTCCTCAACCTGAGAGGTCTCGCTCAGCCTGACCATCCGGACCGTCGCATCGCCGACCTGCTCTGGTTCCCAACTGGTGGCGGCAAGACTGAGGCGTATCTGGGGATCATCGGTATTGCCATCATGTTGCGACGACTCAGAGACCCTCGCGCCGGGGGTGTCTCGGTACTCATGCGCTATACGCTGCGGCTCTTGACCCTTCAACAGTACCAACGGGCGACGGGGCTCATTTGCGCATTGGAAATGCAGCGCCTGACCCACCTACCCGACACAGAGCCGGTCTCTATCGGCCTATGGGTTGGGCGACAGTCGACGCCGAACTCAGTGAAGGAGGCCGAGACTTTCCTCAGGAAGGCGCGGCAGAACCGTGGGGCTGAGATGCCCGAGGACGCCAGCGACCCCGTCCAGCTGCGCCAGTGCCCTTGGTGCGGGAGTGCACTCGACTACAGGAACTACGAAATCACCAACCGTCGAATGAGGGTTGCGTGCCCTGTAGACAACTGCGCCTTCCGGAATGGCCTTCCTGTGCACATTCTCGACGAGGACGTATATGGCCACCGTCCATCGCTCGTAATCGGCACGGTGGACAAGTTCGCCATGATGCCGTGGAAGGAGGAGGTCGGAAGCCTTCTCGGGGTGCCGCGCGCAGGGGACAGGTCCGTGGACGTGCCCCCGGACCTCATCGTGCAAGATGAGCTGCACCTGATCAGCGGCCCCCTCGGGACGATGGTCGGTCTCTATGAGACCGCGGTGGATGCGATTACAGGACGGCAGGCCGCGCCGAAATTGGTGGCGTCTACGGCAACGATTAGACGCGCATCGGATCAGGTTCGCGCGGTCTTCGGACGTGAGGCGCGGCAGTTTCCGCCGCCCGGAGCGTCGTATCGCGACTCCTACTTCGCCAAAGAGGCCGCTCGGGATGTCAAGGCGACACGGATGTACTCAGGTGTGATGGCGGCAGGTGCGAGTACGACCACGCTTATGGTGCGGGTTTACGCTTCCCTTCTCCAGTCAGCGGGGAGTATTCCGGATTCTGACAGCGACGCAGATCTATACTGGTCACTCTTGGGGTACTTCAACAGCCTGCGGGTCCTTGGTGGTGCCTTTATCCAGGTACTTGACGATGTCCCGGACCAAATAAAGGTCATTGCAACCCGACGTGGAGAGGAGCCGAGAGGGGTCCGAGAGGTTCGGGAGATGACGTCTCGTAAGCGCTCCTCCGAGATCCCGTTGGAGCTGGAATTGTTGGAGCGTTGCCGAGGCGACCATGGGGCCGCGGACGTGGTGCTGGCGACCAATATGATTTCCGTCGGCGTCGACGTCGACCGCCTTGGGCTTATGGTTGTTACAGGCCAACCGCAGACGACCGCCGAGTACATTCAGGCAACTTCCCGCGTCGGCCGTCGTGCACCGGGTCTCGTTGTGACAATTCATAACGCCGCCCGGAGCCGCGACCTCTCGCATTATGAGAACTTCTCTGCCTACCACAGGTCGCTGTACCGCCACGTCGAGGCCACAGGCGCTACCCCTTTCGCGCCGCGCGCCCGAGACCGGGCGCTGCACGCCGTCCTCGTTGCCTTAGCTAGGCACCGAATCCCCGAGGCTGGGCCATCAAGCGCGGCAGGCGCCGCCCCGTCTTGGGAGGAAGCGCTTCGCGATCAAGCACGGGTAATCATTGAACGTGCGCAATCTTCGCGGTCATGCTCCGGGCCTGTTCCAGACGACGAGAGCGACGAGGCGATCGAAAGGGAGCTCGCGGCTCTGATTGATGAGTGGCTGAGCAGCCGCCCAAACAGGTACGAAGGGTGGTTCGGCAAGGACGACGGTGCGCTCCTGGCGGAGGCGTCCCGCGCCGCACGAGGTGCCGATGCGCCGTCGCAATTCCCGCCGAAGGCACCGCCGTGGCCGACGTTGACGAGCATGCGTGATGTAGACGCCGAGTCGCAGGTCTACAGGATCAGAAGGAAGCGGGATCGTCGTGGTGCGTGAAGTGATCGGGTCGGTCAGACGGTCGAGCCTGGTGTCAACTTTCGGGGTAGGTTCGCTCCTGCCGGCGGGCGAGGACAGCGTGATGGTCTGCGGGCTCGACGACTGGCCTCGCGGCGAGGAAATCGAGGAGCCGAGACTAGCTGCGAGCCTGGGCGTTGCGGGCTTCCGAAGCCCGCCAGCTGGGCTTAAGGGTGGAGATATTCCAGCGGTTCGTTTTCCCGTTTGGGTCTTCTGCACGGCGTGTCGGCGGCTCGGTCCGTGGTGGGAAATCGCGTCGTCAGGTGAACGACTCTGCGACCACTGCAACGAAGGGACGTCACCGTCTAGGTTCGTAGTCTGCTGCTCGAACGGTCATATCGAGGATTTTCCCTACCGCGCCTGGGTGCACGAGACCGGACACGTTGAGCCGGCGGGCCATGAGCTCAGGCTGGTCTCGCGCGGGCACACGTCGTCGCTCGCAGACATTCTCGTCAGTTGCTCGTGCGGCAGGTCCCGTTCTATGAACGGTGCGTTTGATTTCGGCGCGTTTCGTGGCCTGCGGGCATGTTCAGGAGCCCGCCCGTGGCTCGCGACGAACGATGAGCGCTGCACCGCGGAGCTGCGCACACTGCAGCGCGGCTCGTCGAACGTATGGTTCGCCGCCACGCGCTCTGCCATCTCGATTCCGTCAATCGATCACGTCGCGGACTTATTCGTTCGCCGGAACCTACGAGATGTCGCCCCGGATGCCCCGTCAGACCTCGTGGCATCGATGTTCAACCCGCCAGTGGGTCTCGATCGCGACGACGTTCGTTGCGCGATCGACCGGATGCGGGCCCCCGTCGCCTCAAGCGCCGTTGTGTCCGATAGAGACCTCCGCTCCGAGGAGTACCGAGCCCTCGTCGCGGGGAGCGCGTCGTTCGCCGATGATGCGATGTTTCGATGCGACGCGGTCGACATTGGGAATGTCGACCTGCCGAAGGTGGTCGCCCAGGTGGCACGGGTCGGCCGGCTGCGCGAGGTGAGGGCGCTAGTGGGATTCACCCGACTCGTGCCTCCCGCCGATTCCAGCACGGCGACGTTGGCTCCGCTCGACGACACGGGAAAAGTTCACTGGTTGCCCGCGGTGGAGGTGCTTGGAGAGGGCGTCTTCATCCGGCTCGACGCGGATATTCTAGATTCGTGGGCTCGTTCCCCACTGGCGGTTAGGAGGTCGGGAGAACTTCTTCGGACGCGGGCACGGGCTGGAGAGAACTCCCTAAGCGCCGGGATGGACGTGTCCCCGAAGAGCCTCGCACTCCACTCGCTAGCGCACGTTCTAGTCGACGAAATGTCCCTCAGCTCTGGGTATCCCGCCGCTGCTATCCGGGAACGCATCTATGACGCTGATGACCAGGCCGGTGTACTCGTGTACACGGCGTCTGCCGATAGCGCGGGAAGCCTAGGCGGTCTCGCGGCCGTTAGTGAGCCGCACCGCTTCGCGCAAACTCTTATTAACGGGTTGGAGCGAGCGCGGTGGTGCACGGCTGATCCGGTGTGTGCTGAGTCAAGTGGCTCCGGCATCGATGGGATGAATCTTGCGGCCTGCCATGCCTGTCTCTTACTGCCGGAAGTGAGTTGCGAGCGATTTAATCTTGGGCTCGACCGAATTTCTCTCGTCGGCTCCCCGGGGTCGCTGGTTGGCGGGCTTTTCTCGGAAAGCTTGGCTTAGATCATCGAGTTCTGCAAGGTGGGTGCCTGGCCGGTTACGACCAGCGTTCCAACTGCATGACGAGTTCCTCGAGCAGATCATGTTGATAATTGCTGGCTGGCTTGTATCCGGGGACCCAGGGTCGGTTAAGCGCTGCCAGCGCGGCGCTGACGTTCCGAAACTTGTACTCCACCGCGCCCCTGGAGCGTCCTGTGGCGTCGCGAACCTCGCGGACCATGTGCGCCTTCACATACGGCTCTCCTGCTGTCTCGTGAGCGAGCATGCGTAGGTACGCCAAGATCATCACTTCGTTCTCTTCCGGCCGCCAGTCCTCCGCCACGATGCCAGGCTACAGACCTAGGCGTCACCCAGAAGCGTGCTCGTCGCATCAGGGTCGATTGTCACCGGTGCGTCCATGACGTCTTCGACGGTGCCGGTGCTGGCGGCGTCCGGCCGACCTGCACGGCAACGCTCTGCCGGTCTCGACCTTTCTCCTTCACGGGACCTTGGTCGACCCAGCCGCCCCCTAGACCGTTAGATCGAGGGGAAGGTCCGTGATGTCTCTCAGGCGTTGGCCGACGACCATGCTGTGCAGAAGGTCCCGCGCCTCGGACCCGCCGTGTTCACCGACCGCGTCGATGAGCTCGGGAAGCGCAAGGTGGTAGACGCAGTCGATATCGCCCGTGCCGAGTGCCAGTGACGCTAGACGACTCGGAAGTGGCTCGAAGGTGACGACGGCGATGTGCGGGTTTCTACCCTTGCGATTGCGGATCAGGTTGAGCGCTTCGCTCCGTGCGTTCTGAGCGCGGTCGGACCGCAGGGTCCATTTGCATGAGATCACGGCGTGGAGGATTGGCGCTGCGCTCGTTGCTTCACGCATCACGGTGCGGCTCGCCGACGTATCGTCGACGACGCGGCGAACGGAGTTGATGAGCGAATCTGGCTCCGGCATCCGCGAGACGATGATGTCGGGACTGATCGCGTACGCGTTCCCAAGGACCGCGAGCAGGGCCGGATCATGTGCAATGGCCTCGTTGAGGTCTGCCAGATGCCGGTATGGCTCGTAGTCGCTGAGGGCGGATCGACGCACGTTGCCGACGTGGTGGATGTCCCAGCGGCCCGGCCGAAGCATGTCGAGCTGCAGAAAGGTCTCGCGAAGAAAAACCGCAACGGCGTCTTCGAAATTCCCCCCGAGGGTCTGTCCCGCTGCTCGCTCTTCGCGCGTGGAGACATTCAGAGTTCGCGCGATCTGGAGCGCCACGGCTATCGACACGCGGTTCCCCTTGTCGGCATTCGACGGGATACTCGCGTCGTTTACGGTGAGCGTCCCGGACGAAATGATGCCTGCGTGCATCTCGTCCCGCTTGGCGGAAATTAGGGAATCGCTCATGCCGCCTGAGCCCCGATCCGAGCGGAGATCTGCTTGGCTACGGCGAGGGCCAGGCCTGACGGAACAGCGTTGCCGATCTGCTTGGCGATCTCGGTCTTCGTTCCGCACCACCGGAACCATGATGGAAAGTCCTGCAGGCGGGCGGCCTCGCTGTGCGTGATCACCCGGTTGACTCGTTTGTCCGGATCCTCCGGGTCCCATTGCGGGTGGAGGTACTGACCCTTCTCCGGCTTGAAGAACTCTGTACGGATCGTGAGCGACGGACGGTCCCAGTGCATGCGGCCCATGACATCGGTTGTCCCACTCGCCTTCTCCCGCCAGCAGCGAGGAAGGAGGTGGTCGGGGACATCGAAACGGCCGCCGCCCGGCGGGACGTGGTCGTAGCGCTCCAGTGAGAGCGGTCGCGGCGTGCGCCCGAAGTGGAGTTCGGCCTCGGTGTATGGGCCACCGATGGATTGACCGAAAACGTGCGTCGTGCGATCGGGGAGGGACGTGGTGGAAGGCACCTCGGGGAGCCCGGCGATCCTCTGCCTGACGGTCTCCCATGGACGCTGGCCAAAGCCGGGGTTCTTCGAGTGAGTCGGGAAAGGCAGTTCGATCGGGCCGACCCGCGACCCGATGACGATGGTCCGGGGCCGGCGCTGAGCCACGCCGTAGTCGGCGGCGAGCAAGACACCCCAGCGAAGCTGATACTCCTCGAGCATCCCCCCGGGCTGAGACTCCGCAAGAAGCATCGCGAATTCACTGCTCTTCGAGAAGCGTTGGACGTTCTCAAGGTCGAACACCTTGGCCCGCGATGCTCGGACGACCCGCATGTACTGCTTCCACAGTTTGTTGCGCGGATCCTCCACGTCCTTGCTCCCGAGGTTGGAGAACCCCTGGCAGGGAGGTCCGCCGATCACAACGTCGGCCAGAGGTACGTCGGCGTCGTCCAAATCGCTGATATCGCCGAAGAAGGTGTGGTCCTCGCCGAAGTTCACGGCGTACGTCGAGGCCGCAGCACGGTCGAACTCGACCGCCAGGACGGGGGTGAACCCTGCCTCCACGAACCCCACGGTCATCCCGCCGCATCCTGCGAAGAGGTCGATCAGGGTTGGCGCTTTCATGATCGACGATAGTAGGTCGGTGGTCTGTCAACCGGGCCGCCGGACGCGCCCATGCGGGCCAGACAACTGAACGTCGGCGCGGGGAGTCGGTCACCGCGTTGCGCCGGTCACCGCCCAGGCGTCATCGCGCACCCGGTGCCGCAGGAGCAACCCGCGCACGAGCA
>CAKZIH010000215.1 GCA_936931335.1 uncultured Nostocoides sp.
GTCGATGGCCATCACAGAGTCAGGCCTCCCTCGCGGGCGCCGTCGGCGAGGGCGGCAACCCGGCCGTGGTAGCGGTTGCCACCCCGGTCGAAGACGACCGCGTCGATGCCGGCGTCCTTGGCGCGGGCAGCGACCAGCTCGCCCACGCGCTTGGCCTTGGCGCTCTTGTCGCCCTCGAAGCTGCGCAGCTCGCTCTCCATCGTCGACGCGCTGGCCAGCGTCTTGCCCACGGTGTCGTCGACAACCTGGACGAACAGGTGGCGGCTGCTGCGGGTGACGACCAGACGCGGCCGGGCAGCGGTGCCGGTGACGGACTTGCGGATGCGCTTGTGGCGACGCATACGCGCGGCCGACTTGGTCGTGGCGCGCTTGATGATCATTGCCATGGCTTACTTCTTCCCTGCCTTACCGGCCTTGCGGCGGATCTGCTCGCCGGCGTAACGCACGCCCTTGCCCTTATACGGGTCAGGCTTGCGCAGCTTGCGGATGTTGGCGGCCACCTCGCCGACCAGCTGCTTGTCGATGCCCTGCACCGAGAAGCGAGTCTGGTTCTCGACGGCGAAGGTGATCCCGGCCGGCGGCTCCACGGTGATGGGGTGGCTGTACCCGAGCGCGAACTCGAGGTTGGAGCCACGCGCCATGACGCGGTAACCCGTGCCGTGGATCTCCAGCTTCTTCTCATAGCCGTCGGTGACCCCGAGGACCATGTTGTTGATCAGCGTGCGGGTCAGGCCGTGCAGCGAACGCGAGAGGCGCTCGTCGTCGGGGCGGCTGACCTCGATGCTGCCGTTCTCGGCGGCGGCGACGGTGATCGGCTCGGCGACCACGTGCGAGAGCTCGCCTTTGGGTCCCTTGACATTGACCTGCTGGCCGTCGATGGAGACGGTGACATTGCCGGGGACACTCACCGGCAGACGCCCAATACGGGACATGTCGCTCCTCCCTTACCAGATGTAGGCGAGGACTTCCCCACCTACACCCTTGCTAGCCGCCTGCTTGTCGGTGAGCAGGCCGGACGACGTGGAAATGATCGCGATACCGAGGCCACCGAGCACCTTGGGCAGGTTGGTGGACTTCGCGTAGACCCGCAGACCGGGCTTGCTGACGCGGCGGATGCCGGCGATCGAGCGCTCCCGGTTGGGGCCGTACTTGAGGTTGATCGTCAAGGTCTTGCCGACCTCGGCGTCCTCGACGCTCCAGGAGGCGATATAGCCCTCGGCCTGGAGGATCTCGGCAATGTGCGACTTGAGCTTGGAGTACGGCATGGCGACGTCGTCGTGGTGCGCCGAGTTGGCGTTCCGGACGCGGGTCAGCATGTCCGCAATCGGATCGGTCATTGTCATGGGCGTGTGCCCTCTCTCACCGCGGTTTCCGGTGCCCACGTATGCCGTGAGCGGACCTTCGGTGTAGGTGGTGGTTTGGGGTGAATTACCAGGAGCTCTTGGTGACGCCGGGGAGCTCGCCGCGGTGGGCCATCTCCCGCAGGCAGATCCGGCACAGGCCGAACTTGCGGTAGACCGAGTGCGGACGGCCACACCGCTGGCAGCGGGTGTAGGCGCGGACCTGGAACTTCGGCTTCTTGGCCGCCTTGTTCTTCAGCGCGGTCTTGGCCATGTCAGTTCTCCTTGAAGGGGAAGCCGAGCGCCTTGAGCAGCGCGCGTCCCTCGTCGTCGTTCTGGGCGGTCGTGACGATGGTGATGTCCATGCCCCGGACCCGGTCGATGCGGTCCTGGTCGATCTCGTGGAACATCGACTGCTCGGTCAGGCCGAAGGTGTAGTTGCCACGCCCGTCGAACTGGCGCGGCGAGAGGCCACGGAAGTCACGGATACGGGGCAGGGCCACGCTGACCAGGCGGTCCAGGAACTCCCACATCCGGTCCCCGCGCAGCGTCACGTGGGTGCCAATCGGCATACCCTCGCGCAGCTTGAACTGGGCGATGGACTTGCGGGCCCGGGTCACCTGCGGCTTCTGACCGGTGATCGCGGTCAGGTCGCGGATGGCACCCTCGATGAGCTTGCTGTCCTTGGCGGCGTCGCCGACACCCATGTTGACGACGACCTTGGTCACGCCCGGGACGAGCATGCTGTTGGCGTAGCTGAACTGGTCGGTCAGCGCCGGCCGCACCTCATCCACATAGCGGGTCTTGAGGCGCGGCTTCGGCGCGGTGGTGGTCGCGGTCTCGCTCATCAGATGTCCTTGCCGGAGCGCGCGGCGACGCGCGCGCGGGTGGTCTTGGTGCGGCCGTCCCGCTCGACCTGCTCGACCCGGGTCTTGATCCGGGTGGGCTTGTTGTCGCTCGGGTCGACGATGGCCACATTGCTCACGTGGATCGGCGACTCCTGGTCGACCAGGCCGCCGGTCCCCCGCGGGCCGGGCTTGACGTGCCGGGTGACCCGGTTGACGCCCTCGACGGTGACGCGCTGGGTCTCGGTGTTGACGGCAATCACCTTGCCCTGCTTGCCCTTGTCCTTGCCGGTGAGCACCTGGACGGTGTCACCCTTCTTGATCTTCATCGCGCCCATGGCGTCAGAGCACCTCCGGTGCCAGCGAAATGATCTTCATGAAGCGCTTGTCACGCAGCTCGCGGCCCACCGGGCCGAAGATGCGGGTGCCCCGAGGATCTCCGTCGTTCTTGAGGATGACGGCAGCGTTCTCGTCGAAGCGGATGTAGCTGCCATCGGGCCGGCGGCGCTCCTTGGTGGTGCGCACGATGACGGCCTTGACGACATCACCCTTCTTGACGTTGCCACCGGGAATGGCGTCCTTGACGGTCGCCACGATGGTGTCACCGATGCCGGCATACCGGCGGCCGGAGCCCCCGAGCACGCGGATGCACAGGATCTCCTTGGCACCGGTGTTGTCGGCGACCTTGAGCCGAGACTCCTGCTGGATCACTTGGCCTTCTCCAAAATCTCCACGACGCGCCAGCGCTTGGTGGCGCTCAGCGGACGGGTCTCCATGATCAGCACGCGGT
>CAKZIH010000216.1 GCA_936931335.1 uncultured Nostocoides sp.
CCCACCGGATTACTCCCCCTGCAGCTCAAAGGCCCGGGCGGGCCGCCATACGTGGTCCTCTCCATGGTGATACAACTCGATGGCGGGCACCCGGAAAGTCGCGGTGAATTCCTTGAGATCGGCAAATGCCGCATCGAGTTCGGCGTCACTCACATTGTGCGCAATCGTCACATGCGGGTGGAAGTCGAATTCCAATTCCCGGGGCACCGGACCATTGCGTATGTCGGCCTGCAAGGCAGCGCATTCCGCACCGCCGGCGACTAGTTGCACAAAGACCACCGGGGAGATCGGCCGGAAGGTCGCGGTCGATTCCAAGGCGATGGTGAAGGGCCGGTGCGCGGTCGCCACATACATCAGGTGTGCTTCCAGCGCGCCATACTCCGCCGCCGACACCTGCGTGGGCGGCAGGAGCGTGACATGCGCCGGTATGGCGTGTGCCAGCGGATCCCCGTAGGCCTCGCGACGCTCCTGCAGGAAGCTCGCATAGGGCTCGGGGATCGGGACGGCAACACCGATCGTGGGCATGGGCAGGCAGGCTAGCGGGCACCGCGGCGGCGCCGCTGACCTGGGGTGCCGACTGGCGACGAACGCACGGGCCGGGTCACGTGGGCAAGCGCCGGATCAGACGCGCGGCAGCAGGCCGAGACGGTCGCGGACCCGCTCCAGCACCACCGAGGCGGTCTCCCGCGCCTTCGCCGAACCCTCGCGCAAGAGCCGATCGATCTCGCCGGGGTCGGCTTCCAGTTCCCGCATCCGGATCTGGAAGGGCTCCAACGCGCTGACCACGACCTCGGCCACCTCGCCCTTCAGGTCGCCATACCCGCGGCCGGCAAAGTCCTTCTCCAACTGCGGGATTGGCGTGCCGGAGAGGGTGGAGTGGATGACCAGCAGGTTGGCGATCCCAGGCTTGGCCTCGGGGTCGTAGCGGATCTCCCGCTCGGTGTCGGTGACCGCGGACTTGAGCTTTTTGGTGATCCGTTTGGGGTCGTCGGTGAGGTCGATCAGGCCCAGGTCGGCGGAGTTGGTCTTGGACATCTTGGCCGTGGGTTCCTGCAGATCCATGATCTTGGCGCTGCCGCGGACGATATAGGCCTCGGGCACCACGAGGGTGTCGGGGAAACGCCCGTTGATCCGCTCGGCCAGGTCGCGGGTCAGTTCCAGATGCTGGCGCTGGTCCTCGCCCACCGGGACGAGGTCGGCGTCATACAGCAGGATGTCGGCGGCCATCAGGATCGGATAGGTGAACAGGCCGACGTTCGCGGTCTGGCCCTTGGCGACCTTGTCCTTGAACTGCGTCATTCGCTGCGCCTCGCCGAAGGCGGTGTGACAGGCGAGCAACCAGGCCAGTTCGCTGTGCTCGGGCACGAAACCCTGCAGCATCAGCGTCGCGCGCTCCGGGTCGACCCCCGCAGCCAGGTACTGCGCCGCGGTGCGCCGGGTGCGCTCGCGCAGCACCTGCGGGTCGGTTTGCACGGTCAGCGCGTGCAGGTCAACCACGCCATAAAAGGCGTCATAGTCGTCCTGCAGACGCACCCAGTTGACCAGCGCACCAAGGTAGTTGCCCAGGTGCAGCGAGTCGGAGGTCGGCTGCATCCCGGAGAAGATGCGCGGGCGCGCGGGAGCGACGGTGTCACTGGGCATGCCCCGCATTCTGCCAGCCGGATTGCGCCAGCCGGTATGCCGTCCCCACCCCCGCCGGGGCCCCCGGCCGGCGCACTACAGTGCACCGAATGGACGCCGAGCGCACCTGTCGGGACACCTTCCAGAACTGCTTCGGCGGTGTGCCGGAGGGGATTTGGTCCGCGCCCGGCCGGGTGAACTTGATCGGCGAGCACACCGACTACAACGACGGCCTGGCCCTGCCGATTGCGTTGCCGCAGCGCACTTTTGTCGCCGCCGCGCGCCGACCGGACCGGCGCGTGCGGGTACACAGCGTGCAGACCGGCGAGGAGGTCGACGTCGCCCTCGACGATATCGCCCCGGGCCGGTATGACGGGTGGTCCACCTATGTCATCGGGGTCCCCTGGGCGCTGGCCGAGGCCGGGTATGCCGTGGGCGGCGCCGACCTGGTCGTCGACGGCCGGGTGCCGCTGGGCGCGGGCTTATCGTCCTCCGCTGCGCTGGAATGCGCGGTGGCCGCCGCCCTGGCGGATCTCTATGACCTACGGCTCAACGGGGTGGGCTTGCTGGATTCCGCGGCCGGTCGCCAGGTGTTGGCGCAGATCTGTCGGCAGGCGGAGAACCAGATCGCGGGCGCGCCGACCGGCGGGATGGATCAGGCGGCCTCGCTGCTGGCGACGCAGGGCCATGCGCTGCTGCTGGACTGCCGCGATTTCGCCACCGAGCAGGTGCCCTGTGACCTTGCGGCCGCGGGCCTGGAACTGCTGGTCATCGACACCCGCGCCGAACACAGCCTCATCGACGGCCAGTATGGCGCGCGCCGCGCCTCCTGCGAGCGGGCCGCCGCGACGCTTGGGGTGCGCAGCCTGCGGGAGGTCTCGTTGGCGGAGCTGGACGAGGCGTTGGACCAATTGCGCAGGGCGAGTCCGCCGAGCGCGGCGAAGGACGACGCAGGGACACCGCAGAGCGAGAGCCCGGAGGTGGTGGCCCGGCGGGTGCGCCATGTGCTCACCGAGATCGCCCGGGTCCAGGACGCGGTGGCGGCTCTGCGCGACGGGGACTGGCCCGGGCTCGGCGCACTGTTTACTGCCAGCCACGCCTCGCTACGGGATGACTACGAGGTGTCCTGCGCCGAACTCGATGTTGCCTGTGCCGCAGCCGAATCCGCGGGCGCGCTGGGGGCGCGGATGACCGGCGGCGGGTTCGGCGGGTCGGCGATCGCCCTGGTGCCCGCGGACCAGCAGGACGCCATCGCCCAGACTGCGCGGGACGCCTTCGCGGCTCATGACTTCACCGCGCCGGACATCTTCGCTGTCCTACCCGGCTCCGGCGCCGCCCGCGATCGCTAACTATC
>CAKZIH010000217.1 GCA_936931335.1 uncultured Nostocoides sp.
AGGTGCGATCAGCTCACGAGGAGCCGACGGCGTGTGGTCAGGAGGCCTTCTTGGTGACCGAGGCCAGGTCGATGGTGCCGAAGGGCGTGATCTTCACGTTCTCGACATTCTCCGACCAGCCGGCCACGGCCTTGCCGTACCACATCGGGATGGAGGGCATGTCGACCGCAAGCTGGGCCTCTGCCTCCTGGTACTTGGCGTTGGCGGCAGCCGGGTCCTCGGCGGCAGCGGCTTCCTTGAGCAGGGTGTCGAACTTCTCGCTGGAGTAGTCGCCGTCGTTCGAACCCGCGCCGGTGCCGTAGATCGGGGCGAGGAAGTTCTCGATCGACGGGTAGTCCATCTGCCAACCGGTCCGGAACATGCCCTTCATCTTCCGGTCGGTGATCAGGGTGCGGAAGGTAGCGAAGTCGGGCGAGGCCACGGCCTTGCACTCCACGCCCAGGGCTTCCTTGATCGAGTTGCAGGTGGCCTCGGTCCAACCCTTGTGGTCACCATCGGCGTTGTAGGTGAGGGTCAGGGTGCCGGAGTACCCGCCGGCCGCGTCGAAGGCGGCCTTGGCCTTGGCCGCGTCGAACTTGCAGGCCTCGCCGCAGGTGTCGGCCTTGTAGCCGTCAACGATCGGGGACACCCAACCGGTGGCAGGCGTCCGCGCGTTGGCGAGGATCGTCTTGATGATGAGCTCGCGGTCGATGGCCATGGAGATGGCCTTGCGCAGCTCGACATTCTCGAGGGACTTGTCCCCGGACTTCGGGGAGGCGAAGGTGATGGTCTGGATGACACCGGTCGCCTTCTCCGCGTTGCGGTCGGGCAGGTCCGACTTGTACGTCTCACCCTGCAGCGCGCTGCCGGGCAGCGAGGGCAGCAGGTCGGTCTGGTTGGCCTGAACGTCCTTGTAGGCCGCCTCGGCGTCCTGGTAGATCTTGAAGGTGATCTTGTCGACCTTGCCACCGAAGTCGCCGGTGTAGTCGGCGTTCTTGACCAGGACCGCACCGCTGGCCGGGTCGTAGGACTCCATCTTGTAGGGGCCCGCACCGATCGGCAGCTTGCCGAAGGCGGCGCCGTCGTCCTCGAAGAAGGAGTCCGGCAGCGGAGCGAAGGCGGTGTAACCCAGACGCACCTGCAGGTTGGAGACCTTCTCGGTGGTCTTGATGGTGAAGGTCTGGTCGTCCACGACCTTCAGGCCGGAGAGGGTGTCGGCCTTGGCCGGCTTCTTCTCACAGTCGGGAGCCTCGACGTCCTCGCCGGTCTCCTTGTCCTTGGTGGTGACCAGGCCACAGTCCATGTCGGTGGCGCCATCGATCATGTCGAAGAAGTAGGAGTTCAGCGTGCCGTTCTTGCCGGCCCGGTTCCAGTTCCACGCGTCGACGAAGTTCTTCGCCTTGACCTCGGTGCCATCGGAGAACTTCTGGCCGCTCTTGAGCTTGACGGTGAAGTTCTGGTTGTCCGAGGTCTCGATCGACTCGGCCAGGTCCAACTCGGGAGCGGCGGTGTCGGAGTTGTAGTGAACGAGGCCACGCAGGACCTCGTTCAGCATGTCGCCACCACAGGTCTCATTGGTCATCGCGGGGATGAATGGGTTCTGCGGGGTGCAGCCGGCGATGCTGACCTCGCCGCCGGCAGCGGCGCTGGGGTTGGCCCCGGCCGTCGAGCTGCCGCTGGTGCTGCTGCTGCCGTCGTTACCGCTGTCGCCGCTGCACGCGGCGGTAAGCATGGCGAGTGCCGAAATACCGGCGATCGCCACGGTGCGAGTGGTTCCCCGCATGAATGTCCTCCTACTGGTGTGCTGCCACCTCTGGTCGAGATGGTGGCGGAGCTGCGACCGTCGTTGCGGGCGGCCCCGGCACGGCGTCTGCCGTCACGACTATGTAAGACCAGGAACCTGCAGACTTCGACATCCGCGCGCCGTCCGAAACACAAATGTGACCAGGCAGCGGCGCTGAAGTGGACAAACACCGTCCGCCACGCCACGCCCGTGACCAAAGTGGACATATGAGGTTGTCCGTCGACCGTTACCGTGGCGCGCATGCCCGCATACGACGACGACCTGCGCCTGGCCCACGTCCTGGCGGACGCCGTCGAGCGCGTGACCATGCCGCGCTTCAAGGCCACCGACCTGCGAGTGGAGGCCAAGCCGGATCTCACCCTCGTCAGCGATGCCGATCGCGGCGCCGAGGAACTCCTGCGCGCTCAGTTGGGGCGCACGCGGCCGCGCGACGCCGTGCACGGCGAGGAACTGCCGGACACCGGCCACGGCCCGCGCCGCTGGGTGCTGGATCCGATCGACGGCACGCACAACTTCGTGCGCGGAGTACCGGTCTGGGCCACCCTGATCGCGCTGATGGACGGCGATGTCCCGGTGCTCGGACTGGTCGCCGCCCCCGCGCTGGGCCGGCGCTGGTGGGCGGCCACCGGCACCGGCGCCTGGACTGGCCGCAGCATCGCCGCCGCCAAACCCATGCGGGTCAGTGGGGTCTCCCGGCTGGCCGACGCCTCGATCTCCATTTCCAGCGTCACCTCGTGGGCATCCTGCGGTCGTCAGGAGGCGATGCTCGAGCTGCTCGGCGATTGCTGGCGAGAGCGGGCGTATGGCGACTTCTGGTCTTACATGCTGCTCGCCGAGGGCGCGGTGGATATCGCCACCGAGCCGGAGCTGGAGCTCTACGACAAAGCGGCACTGGTGCCCATCGTCACCGAGGCCGGGGGCCGATTCACCGGCATCGAGGGCACCGATGGACCCGGGGGCGACGGCGCCCTGGCCACCAACGGACTCCTACACGAGCAGGTGCTCGCCGCGCTCATGCCTCGCGGCTGACGACCCACTCCTGTGACCGGCATACCGGGTGAGCGGCGGTATGCCGCTCGAGATCAGTTGGGGACGACGCTCACCGGGGCGAGGTCGAGGGCGCGGATCGCGTCCGTATAGGCGGCGGCGTCACCGACGATGACGATGCACCACCGGCCGTCGACGAACCGCCGGTATGCCGTGTCCAGATCCGCCGGGCGAAGCCGGCCCATCGCATCGAGGTTGTCGCTGGTGAACGTGAGCGGCAGGCCGTCGAGGACCATCGCGCTGGCCTCATCGGCGATCGCATCGGCCATCGCGAAGCGACCCGGGGCGGTGTTGCGGATGAAATCGACGCCGTCGCGGCATTCCTGCTCGGTGAAGCCCGACCGGGCATCGCTGAGGATGCCGACGAGCAACTGCAGCGCTTCCGCGGTGACCTCGGTTCGCACCGAGCCGGTGGTGGCGAACAGGCCGCCGGCACGGCGCGGCCGGAAGGCCGAGCGCATGCCATAGGTGTAGCCCTTGTCCTCGCGCAGCAGCGCGTCGACCCGAGAACTCGGCGAGCCACCGAGCACAAAACCGAGCACCGGGTATGCCGCCCACGCCGGCTGCACGTGGCGGTCCGGGCCCTCCCAGGCCACCGTGATTTCGCTCTGCACCGAGCCGGGGCGATCGACCAGCACGATCCGCGCGGCGTCCTCGGCGCGGCGGGCCACTACCGGCGCGGGCGCCGCCAGGTCGACGGCCGGGGACCACGCACCGAAGGCGGCGTGGACGAGTTCGGGCACGTCGACGCCGTCCAGGTCGCCGGCCAGCACCAAGGTGGCGTGCGTGGGACCGACGTGCGCGCGGTGGAAGTCGACGATGTCCTCGCGGGTTAGGCTGGCGACGGTCACCGTGGTCCCCCCAGTCGGGCGGCTGGCGCGCTCATCGGCGTGGAAGAAGGTGGCGGCGAGTTCCTTGGCGCCGCGGAATGGCGCGGCCGCTCGCTCCTGGTCGATCTCGGCCAGGCGGACCCGCACCAGGCGGCGGACCTCACGCTCGGGGAAGCTGGGCTCGGCAACCGCTGCACACAT
>CAKZIH010000218.1 GCA_936931335.1 uncultured Nostocoides sp.
TCTTTCCCTACCCGACGCTCTTCCGATCTCAGGCGCCGCGCCGCCGGCGGGGGGACCGCCACGATGAGCCCGTCCGCGGCCCAGGTGCGCTGCGCGATCGTCGGGCCGGTGGTCAACTCCCAGGTCGACCCGGAACCCGGTTGGATGGCGCGGACCGTGGTCTCCGCATGCACGCTGACCCCGCGGGCGGTCAGGACGTGCGCGAGTAGGGCCGGGAATCGCCCCACTCCCCCGGCGATGCCGGCGAACACCGGGCCGGCTGGTGGGGCGACCGGTGCTTCGGCCGGTGGAACGTCACTCAGCAGCCGTTCTCCGGCAACGGCTTTGGCGTAGAGCTGCGGCACCGTTGCCGCCAGGGACAGGCGGCGGGCATCCCCGGCATAGACCCCGCCGAGTAGCGGTTCGACCAGCCGGTCGACCACGGCCTCCCCTACTGCCGCAGCGACATACGCACCAACAGTGGTGTCCTCGGTGACTTCGGGCACCCGGCACTCGGCCAGCCGTGCCACTTCGGCCGCATCGAGGATCCCGGCAGCATCCGCTGCCCGGCGGGGCACCCCCATCAGCGAACCGGGCGGCATCGGATGCAGCCGGCCGCGAGAAAGGAGCCGCGCCGCCGTGGTCGCCGGGGTCACCAGCTGATCCGCCGCGCCGATCTCGGCGAGCAAGTCCACGGCCTCCGGACGGCGGGCGAGCATCGACTCGGCACCGACATCGACGGCATGACCGGCGACCTCGGCCTGACGCAGTTTGCCACCGGGCCGCTCGCTCGCCTCAAGCACGGTGATCGCCGCACCCGGCACCCCCTGCGCGAGCAACTCCCAGGCGGCGGACAGACCCGCCATACCGGCCCCGACCACGACGATGCGCACCCAGCCACCGTATGCCGTCCCCCCGCGGCCCATCGGCCCCCATCCCGGGAGACGGGTGTCGGGCCGAGATCTGGGGAACCAGACCCGGGCCGACGGCGTCCAATCCGGCATCAGTTCACCCGGAAAGGCAGCGCCATGACCGCACCCCGAGCCCGACGCACCAGCGCCCTCCTCGGCCTCGCCCTGACCGGCACGCTCATCGCCGGTTGCAGCGGGATCAGTTCTGACTCGGGCCGCAGCGACTCGGTCTCGTCGATGAGTGCCCCGGATTACGCCGGCCGCTCAGCACCCTCCGCGTCCGCTACCGCCGCGGGCGGTTCGGCGGCGCCCGCGGATTCGGGAAGCGCCAATACGACGGTCGAGACCGCGCAGCAGAAGCTCGCTCGCCGGGGCAGCATTTCCTTGCAGGTCGACGACATCGGCAAGGCCACCGCGGCCGTCCGTGCCGCGAACTCCGCCAACGAGGGATTCGTCCTCAGCGAGAACATCGGAAGTTATGGGGCTCGCACTGGCGCGGAGGGAATCAACCCGAGCACCTATGCGACGCTAACCATCTCCGTGCCCAGCGATCGGCTTGACGGCACGCTCGACGCCCTGCAGAAGCTCGGTAAGGTCCTCGACCGCAGCACCGAGACCGAGAATGTCACCGCCGAATATGTCGATGTGCAGGCCCGGGTGGCGTCCATGAAACGCTCGGTGGCCCGGATCGACAAGCTCATCGACTCCACCGACGACATCGATCAGCTCGTCCGCCTGGAACGCGAACTGTCCACGCGGCAGGCCGAGTTGGAGAGCGTCGAGGCGCGCCTGCAGCAACTCGATCGCCAGACCGATCGCTCCCCGATCAGCGTCACCCTGGCCACGGCTCCCGACCTGATCGATGAACTGGACAATCCGGCGACCGGCTTCCTCGGCGGACTCAAGTCCGGCTGGAACGCCTTCGTCGCTTCCGTGGTCGCCCTGATGACGGTGCTCGGCGCGCTGCTGCCCTTTGCGCTGGTCGCGGCCCTGGTCCTGTGGCCGGTATGGCGTATGTGGCGCCGCCGCCGCGCCGGCCGCGGCGCTCGCCCGGCCGTCGTCACCCGGCGCAAGCCCGTCGCTGCTACTCCCACCGGCGGCACCACGACTACCGGCAGCACCGTTCCGAGCGGCAGCAGCACTCATACCGGCAACGGCACCGCGAGCGGCGATCCCGAGGCCGGCAGCTAAACCGGACGGCGCCGGCCCGCCGGCTACCCGCTCAGGCGGCGGAGACCTCGTGGACCAGCTCGACCACCCGGGTCAGTACGTCCGGGTCGGTCTCCGGCAACACGCCGTGCCCCAGGTTGAAGATGTGCCCCGGGGCGGCGGCACCTTCGGCAAGGATGCGGCGCACCGCCGCCTCGAGCGGCTCCCAGGGCGCGAAGAGCAGAGCGGGGTCGAGGCTGCCTTGCACGGCATACCGCCCGCCGAGGCGGTCAATTGCGTCGGGCAAGCCCACCCGGTAGTCCACCCCGACGACATCGGCACCGGCCTCGCCCATCGCGGCGAGCAGTTCCCCGGTGCCCACCCCGAAGTGGATCCGGGGTACGCCGAGTTCGCCGATCCGCGCCAGCACATTGGCGGAGTGGGGTGCGACATACCTGCGGTAGTCGGCCAACGAGAGCGCACCGGCCCAGGAGTCGAAGAGTTGCACCACGGCGGCGCCGGCCTCGACCTGCACTTGCAGGAAGGTCGCCGAGATCTGGGCGAGCCTGGCGCACAACGCATTCCACAGTTCCGGGTCGCCGTGCATCAGCGCCTTGGTCGTCACATGGTTCTTGCTCGGCCCGCCCTCGACGAGATAGCTGGCCAGGGTGAACGGCGCGCCAGCAAACCCGATCAGCGGCACCGGGCCCAGCTCGGCCACTAACAGGCGGACCGATTGCGCGATATCCGAGATCTGATCGGGATGCAGCTCGGGGACCCGGTCCAGGTCCGCCCAGGTGCGGATGGGCTCGGCCACCACGGGCCCGGTGCCCGGGACGATGTCGATGTCCAGACCCGCGGCCGCCACCGGGACCACGATGTCGGAGAAGAAGATTGCCGCGTCGACACCATGGCGGCGCACCGGCTGCAGGGTGATCTCGGTGACCAGATCGGGCCGGCGGCAGCTCTCCAGCATGCCGACGCCCGCGCGCACCGTGCGGTACTCCGGCAGCGAGCGCCCCGCCTGGCGCATGAACCACACCGGGGTATGCGGCACGCTCTGCCCCCGCGCCGCCCGCACCAGGGGGGCGTCCGGATGGACAGTGGCGCGCGGAGAATCGGTCGCGGCAGGACTTGAGGTCACCACCGAAGCCTAACGAGGCCCCACCCGGCTCAACCGCCGGCGGCGAGGCTCAGCCACCCGCCGCGATCAGGGCGACGCCCGCCACCGTGGCCACCGCACCCCCGAGCTGGATCGGACGCAGTCGCTCCTTGAGCACCGCATACGCGAGCACCGCGGTGACCACCGGATAGAGCGAGCCAAGGACGCTGGCCACGCTGACATAGCCGTGAGCGGAGGCATACGCGAACATGCCATTGGCGGCGAGGTCGGCAACCCCGACGAAGGTGAGGGCCGGCAGGTCCGCGCGGGTCACCCCGCCGGTGCGGCGCAGGACCAGCGCGGCGAGGGCGAAGCAGGTGACCGAGGTCAGGCGCATCCCCCACAGGGTGTTGACCACCGAATACTCGCCACCGCGATCCAGGGAGTAGAGCGCGATGCCGAACCCCACTCCGGCGGCGCAGGCAAGCAAGACCGGCCGGCGGGCGACGACCCCGCCACCAAACTCCGGACCCGAGGCCAGCAACACCCCGAGGATGGCCAGGACAATCCCGCACCAGGTGAGCCACCCCGGAGTCTCCCCGGCCAACACGCCGAGGGTTAGTGGCACCACCACGCCCAGCGAGGCGATCGGGGCGACCACCCCCATGGTCCCGGTGCTCAGCGCGGTATAGAAGCAGACCAACCCCCAGGCGCCACCCAAGCCCGCGGCCATCGCCCATACCGGCCACGGGCCGTCGGCGAAATGGGGGGAGGACAAAAGCACGACCACCGAGATCACCAGCAGACCGATCGCCTGCGACCAGCCGACGACAGCCGGGGCGGGCCGATCCTTGGACTTGACGCCGGCGACGAAGTCGGAACTCCCCCAGACCATCGAGGACGCCAGGGCGAGCAGGCTCAGCACGCGGCCACTGTAACGAGCACACTTCCCGGCCCGCGGCGCGCCCGCAAATGCCGGGGTCGGGCGGGGGGACGGGCATACGCTGCCGGGGTGTCCAGCCGGAACGTGAGCGAAAGCGCGCCCGAGCATTTCGAGGCCGCCTTGCTCGATCTGCGCACCGCGAGTGTGCGACCGGAGGTGCGGCTCACCGAGGTGCCCGCGCCCACCCGGATCGCCCCGTATGCCGCGGCCCTCACCGCCGAGGTCGTCCTCGACCCCAGCGGCACCGAGGATCTGGCCAGTGGACGCTTCGTCTTGCTGCACGACCCGGCGTGCCCGGAGGCCTGGGGCGGGGCGTGGCGCGCGGTCACCTTCGCCCGCGCCGAGCTGGAGGCCGAGTTCGGCAGCGACCCGCTGCTCAGTGAGGTCGCCTGGTCGTGGCTGGCCGAGGCGCTGAGCGCGCATGGGCTGGATGTGAGTTCCGAGGCGGGCACGGTCACCCGGGTCATCTCCGACAGCTTCGGGGCGATGGCCGATCGCCCGGCGACGGTAGAGGTGGAGATCCGCGCCTCGTGGACGCCGGCCCCGGACGACGGTGGTCGCTCGCTGGCGGCCTGGTGCGATGTGCTCTGCCAGGTCGCCGGGCTGCCGCCGCTGCCGGAAGGGGTCGTCGCGCTGCCGGGACGGCGGCATTGACCCGATGACCGAATCCCTATCTCCCGGCATCCCCCTGGACACCCCGGCCGAGGGCCTGCCCGACGTCGTAATGAGCGAGCGCGGCCTGGCCGAGGCCGCCCAGGCGGTCGCCGACGGCAGCGGCCCGGTCGCCATCGACGCCGAGCGTGCCTCCGGTTTCCGGTATGGCCAGCGTGCCTACCTGGTTCAGTTGCGCCGCGAGGGCTCGGGGACCTGGCTCATCGACCCGATCGCGCTGCCCGACCTGAGCCCGCTGGCCGAGGCCATCGGCGGCGCCGAGTGGATCCTGCACGCGGCCACCCAGGATCTGGCCTGTTTGGCCGAGGTGGGCTTGCGTCCCCGGCAACTTTTCGACACCGAACTCGCCGCCCGACTGCTCGGCCTGCCCCGGGTCGGCTTGGCGGCCGTCGTCGAGCACTACCTGGGGCTGGTGCTCGCCAAGGAGCATTCCGCGGCCGACTGGTCCCAGCGTCCCCTGCCCACGCCCTGGCTGCGGTATGCCGCCCTCGACGTCGAAGTGCTCGGCGAGATCCGCAACCTGATGGGCGTGGACCTGGCCCGTCAGGGCAAATCCCATTGGGCCCGTGAGGAATTCGACGCCCTGCTCAACTGGGCGCCGGCGGTGCGCGTGGACCCCTGGCGGCGCACGTCCGGGATGCACAAGGTGCGCGGCGGCCGTGGGATCGCCTATGTCCGGGAGCTGTGGTGGGAGCGCGACCGGCTTGCCCGCGACCGCGATATCGCCCCCGGCCGACTGCTGGCCGATGCGCAGATCGTGCTGATTGCCCAGCATGCGGTGACCGCCCCGGGCACCCTGCCCACGGGCAATCGCACCGTGGACCGCTACCGGCGGCAGTGGCTGGCCGCGCTCGCCCGGGCCGATGCGCTGCCCGATCCGGAATTGCCGCCGGCGAGCCTGCCCGGCGAGGGTCCGCCGCCGCCGCGCGCTTGGGCGGACAAGAACCCGGTCGCTGCCGAGCGGCTCAGCCTCACCCGGGCCGCGCTCACCGAGTTCGCGGACGAACACGACATACCGGTGGAGAACCTGTGCTCGCCCGAGCCGCTGCGCCGGGTCGTCTGGAGTCCCCCCGCCGGCGCGCCGGAGTCGGACGCCTTCGCCGACGCCCTCGCCGCCCACGGCGTGCGCCGCTGGCAGCAGCAGATCGTCGCCCCGATGCTGGAGACGGCCTTCCGCACCGCCCACTGAGCGGCCACTGCGGGGACCGTGAGCCGACTCACTCCTCCACCGCGCTGCACGCTAAGCGCTCGCTTAGTTAGAGTGGTCGCATCACAGGACCGGCGAGAGCGGCCCTGCCCATCCGATCCAAGGAGCAGTCATGCCCCGCAGCGCGCGTGAAGTCGTCTTCGTCGACGGCGTCCGGACGCCCTTCGGCAAGTCCGGTGACAAAGGCCTCTATGCCGAGACCCGCGCCGATGACCTGGTCATCAAGTGCATCCGCGAGTTGCTACGACGTCACCCCGAGTTGCCCCCGGAGCGGGTGGAAGAGGTTGCCATCGCGGCGACCACCCAGATCGGCGATCAGGGCCTGACCCTGGGCCGGATGGCCGCGCTTCTGTCCGGGCTGCCTAAGAGCACTCCGGGTTATTCGATCGACCGGATGTGCGCCGGTGCGATGACCGCGGTGGCCTCCACCGCCGGGCAGATTTCGTTCGGTGCCATCGACATCGCCATCGCCGGCGGGGTGGAGCACATGGGCCGCCACCCGATGGGCGAGGGCGTTGACCCCAACCCGCGCATCGTCTCCGAGAAGCTTGTCGACCCCTCCGCGCTGGTCATGGGCAAGACCGCCGAGAACCTGCACGACCGCTTCCCGCAGCTGACCAAGGAGCGTTGCGACGCCTACGCCGTCGCCTCCCAGACCAAGCTGGCCGCGGCATACGAGGCCGGGGACATCCAGCCCGACCTGGTGGCCGTGGCCACCCGCAGCGCCACTAAGGGATATGGCCTTGCCGTCGCGGACGAGCCGCCGCGCCCGGGCACCACGATGGAGAGCCTGGCCGGCCTGAAGACCCCCTTCCGCCCGCATGGCAATGTCACCGCGGGCAATGCCGCGGGGCTCAACGACGGGGCGACCGCCTGCTTGATCGCCGAGGAGCAGACCGCTAAGGACCTCGGTCTGCCGATCCGGATGCGTTTGGTCGAGTACGCCTTCGTCGGCGTGGAGCCCGAGGTCATGGGCATCGGTCCGGTCCCCGCGGCGGAGAAGGCGCTGGCCAAGGCCGGCCTGAGCATCGAGGACATCGGGCTCTTTGAGCTCAACGAGGCCTTCGCGGTACAGGTGCTGGCCTTCCTCGACCACTTCGGCATCGCCGACGACGACCCGCGGGTCAACCCCTATGGCGGGGCCATCGCCCTGGGCCACCCGCTTGCCTCCAGCGGCGTGCGGCTGATGACCCAGCTGGCGCGGCAGTTCGAGCAGCGCCCCGAGGTCCGCTACGGCATGACCGCGATGTGCATCGGCATCGGCATGGGCGGCGCCGTGATCTTCGAGAACCCCCACCACGCCGACTACGGTAAGGACGCCTGAGCCATGACCGAAACGACTACGGCCACAACGGCATTCGAGAATGAAGTGGTCACCCAGTCGCTGGTGCAGGATGTCACCTTGCCGGGCGGCGCCGGGGTGCTGGCGCTGATCACCCTGGACAATGGGCACGACCACACCAAGCCCAACACCTTCGGCCCGGGCACCCTCGCCGGTCTCCAGGAGGTCCTCTCCACCCTGCGCTCGCGCGCCGAGGCCGGCGAGATCGCCGCGGTCGGGATCACCGGCAAGCCGTTCATCTTCGCCGTCGGCGCGGACCTGACCGGCGTCCCCCATGTCACCCGCCGCGAGGACGCCAAGGCGATCGCGCAGGCGGGGCACGCCGCCTTCGCCGCGATCATGGACCTGCCCGTGCCCACCTTCGGCTTCGTCAATGGCGCGGCCATGGGTGGCGGGGTGGAGATCGCCCTGGCCTGTGACTACCGGACCATCTCGGCGAGCGTCCCGGCGATCGCCCTGCCCGAGTGCTTCCTCGGCCTGGTGCCCGGCTGGGGCGGTTGCTACCTGCTGCCCCGCCTGATCGGCACCCAGAAGGCGCTGCAGGTCATCATCGAGAACCCGCTCAACACCAACAAGATGCTCACCGGGCCCGCGGCATACAAGCTCGGTATGGCGGACGTCATCTTTGAGCCGGCCGACTTCCTGGAAGAGTCGCTGACCTGGGCCGCCGGTGTGGTCACCGGCGAGATCAGCGTCGAGCGTCCCGAGGTCAACACCGACGAGCAGGCGTGGAACGCCCCGCTGGACATGGCCAAGGCCCTGGTCGATGTGAAGACCGGGGGCAAGTCGCCCGCGCCATACCGGGCGCTGGAACTCATGCGCGCCGCGCGCACCGCCGACCGGACCACCGCCTTCGCCGCCGAGGACGAGGCTCTCGCTGACCTGCTCATGGGCGGCGAGCTGCGCGCCGGTCTCTACGCCTTCGACCTGGTGCAGAAGCGCGCCAAGCGCCCCGCCGGCGCCCCCGACAAGAGCCTCGCGCGCCCGGTGACCAAGGTCGGTGTCGTCGGCGCTGGCCTGATGGCCAGCCAGCTCGCGCTGCTGCTCGCCCAGCGCCTCGAGGTGCCGGTCGTGATGACCGACCTGGACCAGGCGCGGGTGGACAAGGGCCTGGAGTATGTCCGTGGTCAGCTCGCCGAGCGCGCGGCCAAGGGGCGGATGAGCGCGGATGCGGTCAACCGCTTCACCGCGCTGATCACCGGATCCACCGACAAGGCCGGGATGGTGGACGCCGACCTGGTGATCGAGGCCGTGTTTGAGGAGATGTCGGTCAAGAAGCAGGTCTTCGCGGAGTTGGAGGCGGTGGTCTCTCCCGAGTGCATCCTGGCGACTAATACCTCCTCGCTCTCCATCACCGAGATGGCGGCCGAGCTGGCCCACCCCGAGCGCGTGGTCGGCCTGCACTTCTTCAACCCGGTCGCCGTGATGCCGCTGCTGGAGGTCATCCGCGGCGAACAAACCGACGACGCGACCGTGGCCACCGCCTTCGCCGTGGGCAAGTCGCTGAAGAAGACCACGATCCTGGCCAAGGACAGCGCCAGCTTCATCGTCAACCGCATCCTCGGCCGGTTCATGGGCGAGTACAGCCGGATCGTCGACGAGGGCACCCCGACCGTGGTGGCCGACCAGGGCGTCGCCGGGCTCGCGCCCATGCCGCCATACGTCCTGCTCGGACTGGTCGGCCCGGCCATCGCCCTGCACAACACCCAGACCCTGAACCGGGCCTTTGGCGAGCGCTTCTATGTCTCCCCGAGCCTGGTCAAGCTGGTCGAGGCGGGCAAGGCGGCATACGACCCGGCCCTGCAGATCCCGGCAGAGTCTCCCACCGAGCTGACCGCCGAGCAGGTTCACGACCGCGTGCTCTCGGCGATCACCGAGGAGGTCGGGTTCATGCTGGACGAGGGCGTGGTCCAGGCGCCGATGGATATCGACCTGGCCATGATCACCGGGGCCGGCTTCCAGTTCTGGAATGGCGGGATCATCCCGCTGCTGGACCGGGAGGGCTACTCGGAACGGGTGCTCGGCCGCCGGATCCTGCCCGCCGGAGCTGCTTCTATCTCAAATATGAGTTAATATCGGTCCTATGTCCGACACTTATCTGGCGCGAATCGGCAATCTTATTCGGGACGCGCGGCGTCATAAGGGCATGACGCAGACCGATCTGGCGGACTCCCTCGGCACCTCACAGAGCGCGGTGGCGCGCATCGAGCAGGGCGGGCAGAACCTCTCCCTGGAGATGCTCGCCCGCATCGGCGAGGCCCTCGACAGCGAGTTCGTCTCGCTCGGTCATTCGCAGGCGCAGCACCTGCGGGTGGAGGGTGGGCGTCCGCTGTCCGGCTCGATCGAGGTCAAGACCTCCAAGAACGCCGCCGTGGCGCTGCTCTGTGCCGCGATGCTCAACAAGGGCCGCACCACGCTGCGCAGCCTGGCGCGCATCGAAGAGGTCAACCGGATCATCGAGGTCCTCAACTCGATCGGCGTGAAGACCCGCTGGCTGCCCGGCACCAGCGACCTCGAGGTCGTCCCCCCGGCCACGTTGGACCTGGACGCCATCGACATCGACGCCGCGCGGCGTACCCGCACGGTGATCATGTTCCTCGGGCCGCTGCTGCACGAGTTCCCCGAGTTTCAGCTCCCGTATGCCGGTGGCTGCGACCTGGGCACCCGCACCGTCGAGCCGCACCTCATCGCGTTGCGGCACTTCGGTCTCGATGTGCGCGCCACGCTCGGCTTCTATGCGGCAACCGTGCGCGAGCAGGTTGACCCGGCCAAGCCGATCATCCTCACCGAGCGCGGCGACACGGTCACCGAGAATGTGCTGATGGCCGCGGCGCGCCACCCGGGCGTCACCGAGATCCGCAATGCCTCGTCCAACTACATGGTCCAGGACCTGTGCTTCTTCCTGCAGCGTCTCGGGGTGGAGATCGACGGCATCGGCACCACCACGCTGCGCATCCGGGGCGTCGAGCACATCGATATGGATGTGGAGTACCAGCCCTCGGAGGACCCGATCGAGGCGATGAGCCTGCTGGCTGCCGCGGTGGTCACCGACTCCTCGATCACCATCCAGCGGGTGCCGATCGAGTTCCTCGAGATCGAGCTGGCCACCCTGGAGACGATGGGGATGCGCTACGAGCTGACCCCGGAGTACAAGTCGGCGAACGGGCATACCCGCCTGGTGGACCTGACCACGATCCCCGGCCCGCTCAAGGCGCCGCAGGATAAGATCCACCCGATGCCCTTCCCCGGGCTGAACATCGACAACCTGCCCTTCTTCGCGCTCATCGCCGCCAAGGCGGAGGGCACGACGATGATCCACGACTGGGTCTACGACAACCGGGCGATCTATCTGACCGAGCTGACCAAAGTCGGCGCGCAGGTCCAACTACTCGACCCGCACCGGGTGATGATCACCGGCCCCACCCCGAAGTGGCGGGCCGCGGAGGTCGGCTGCCCGCCGGCGCTGCGCCCCGGTGTCGTGGTCCTGCTGGCGATGCTCGCCGCCCCGGGCACCTCGGTGCTGCGCAATGTCTATGTCATCCACCGCGGGTATGAGGATCTGGCCGAGCGTCTTAACGCCCTGGGCGCCAAGGTGGAGACCTTCCGGGACATCTGAGCCCAGGTATGCCGCGTCGCCCGCGCCCGGAATGACCGGGGCGCGGGTGACGGCATACCGGGGGCACGGCATACCGGGGGCACCGAATCGGGGTGGGGGCAATCGTTCCCCTACCGTTCCCCGTCGGTCACCCGCAGTTCGTATGGGGGTCCGCACCCCGGTCCTAGGTTGGACGACGACCGCCGGCGCGCCTGACGGCGGCACGTCCCCCAGGAGCCATCCATGACGATTTCCGATGTGCGCCGTTCCCTGCCGATGCTGGGTCGCACCCACGGTGGCCGGAGCGCGGTCACCTGCCACCTGCGCTGCGGTGACGCCTGTGCCAAGCCGATTCCCAACCAGAGCACCGTGGAGTCTTTCCGCGATGTCGCCAGTGCCGCGCTCTCGCGGCGTACCGCCCTCGGTGGTGCCTTCGCGCTGAGCATCGCTGCCGCCGCCACCCTGCCCGAGCAGCCCGCGGCCGCTGCAGAGGCCGGCAACTCGAACCTCACCTTCGGCGCGATCGCCCCGGCCGCCGACACCGTGGACCGCCTGCGCGTCCCGGCCGGTTACGAATGGGAGCCGATCATCCGCTGGGGCGACCCGCTCTTCTCCGGGACCCCCGGCCTGACCAAGCAGGGCAGCTCCCCCACCGCGCAGCCGCGACAGTTCGGCTATAACAACGACTACCTCGACATCATCCCCGACGCCGGCAGCACCACCCGCGGCGTCCTGGTGGCCAACCACGAGTACACCAACGAGAACATCATGTTCCCCGAGGGCACCGACAGCGAGTTCGTCATCCGCACCGCGATGGCCGCGCACGGTATGTCGGTCGTCGAGCTGCGCCGCTCCGGTGCCGGCCAGAAGTGGAACTACGTCAAGGACGGCCGCCGCAACCGCCGCATCACCGCTACCACCCCCTTCGCGGTGGACGGTCCGGCCGCCGGCTCGCAGTTCCTGCAGACGGCTGCCGACCCGACCGGGCGCCGCATCCTCGGCACGCTGAACAACTGCTCAGGCGGGACCACCCCGTGGGGCACCGTCCTGTCCGGTGAGGAGAACTTCAACGGCTTCTTCGTCACCCAGGGCACCAGTGCGCGCGATGCCCGCTACGGCCTGGGCCCCGATGGTGACGAGCGCAACTGGCGCAGCGTCGACCCTCGTTTCGACGCCACCCGCCCCGGCTATCAGAACGAGCCCAACCGCTTCGGCTGGGTGGTCGAGATCGACCCGCAGGATCCCAAGTCCATGCCGGTCAAGCACACCGCGATGGGCCGCTTCAAGCACGAGGGCGCCAATGTCATCGTCGACAAGACAAGCAAAAAGGTCGTCGCCTACATGGGTGATGACGAGCGCTTCGACTATGTCTACAAGTTCGTCTCGCGGGACCGCTACGACACCAGCGGCACCGCAGCGGCGCGCAAGCACAACAAGACGCTGCTGAGCAATGGCGACCTCTACGTCGCCCGCTTCACCGGCGACGGCTTCCAGGACGGCATCTCGGACGGCACCGGCCAGTGGCTGCCGCTCACCCAGGGCGGCAAGTCCGTGGTCCCCGGTATGGGGATCGAGGAGGTCCTCATCTTCACCCGCCTGGCCGCGGACAAGGTGGGCGCGACCCCGATGGACCGCCCCGAGGACGTCCAGCCCAGCCTGTTCAACGGCAAGATCTATGTCGCCTGCACCAACAACTCCAAGCGGGGTCTGCCCGGCGAGCCGGGCACCGACGAGCCGAACCCGCGCCCGGAGAACAAGGACGGGCACGTCGTGGAGATCACCGAGAAGAATGGCGACCACACCGGCCGCACCTTCCACTGGATGCTCTTCCTGATCTGTGGTGACAAGGACTCCGCCGGCACCTACTTCGGTGGGTACACCGGCCCGGTCTCCCCGATTGCCTGTCCGGACAACCTGGCCTTCGACAGCCGCGGCAACCTGTGGATCTCCACCGACGGCCAGCCCAGCGCCCTCGGCCTGGACGATGCGCTGCACTGCATCGAGACTGCCGGTCCGCTGCGCGGCCGGGTCCGTCAGTTCCTCTCGGTGCCCGCCGGTGCCGAGACCTGCGGCCCGGTCGTCCACGACAAGGACGGTTCGGTCTTCGTGGCCGTGCAGCACCCGGGCGAGGACGGCTCGTGGGAGGCGCCGCAGTCGCACTTCCCCGACTACGGCAAGGACGTCTTCAAGGGCCCCCGGCCCACGGTCGTCCAGGTCACCCGCGCCTGATCTGCTGACTAGCACGCGGCGCTGAGCACACCGGCACCCGACCAGCGCGATCTGCGGCGTCCTGGCCCCGAACGGGGTTAGGACGCCGCAGGCGTCTGCGGCGGGGTCGCTCGGCCATCCCGCGCGTCGACCTCGGCTGCCGTGGCATAGCGTCCGGCAATCTCCTGCCCGGACAGCTGCGCGATCTGGGTCATGACGACCTCGGTGAACTCGCGCCAGGCCTGTGGGTCCTGGGCGCGTTCGCGCCACGGCGCCGGATCGATCGGCGCACCCAAGTTGACCCGGACGCGCGCGGGGCGCCAGCCGCGCCCGGGCTTGCGGAGCTCATGGGTGCCGGTGATGCCGACCGGGACCACCGGCACACCCAGCGGGATCGCCAGCCGGGCGACGCCGGTGCGCCCCCGATAAAGCCGGCCATCCGGCGAGCGAGTGCCCTCGGGGAAGATCCCGACCACGCCACCCTCGCCCAGGATGCGGCTGGCTGTGGCCAGCGCCGGGTCGGCGGTGCGCGCGGTCTCCGGATCGATCGGCACCTGACCGATCGAGCTCAGGAACCAGGCCAGCGCGCGCCCACCGATTCCCCCGTAGGAGTAGTACTTCCGTTTGGTCACATAGGTAACCTTGCCGGGCACGCCGAGGCTCAGGGCGACCGGATCGCCATACCCCAGGTGGTTGGCGGCAACGACATACGGGCCGCGGCGCGGGAGGTTCTCCCGGCCCTGCCAGCGCACGCCCAGGTAGAGCCGGGCCAGCGGGCCGATGGCCACATGCTTGAGGAAGGAGTACCACATGGCGCGCTCCGGCTCTAGTGCTCGGCCAGCGCGGCGGCGATGGCATCGGGGGTCAGGTCGATCGAATCGAGCACCTGGCCGCGGCTGGCGTGGTCGATGAACTCGCGCGGAATGCCGAAAGCATGTACCGGTATGCCGATGCCCGCCGCCCGTAGGGCGGTTTCCACCTGGCTGCCGATCCCCCCGGTGACCAGGCCATCCTCGATGACCGCGACGCGTTGCGCCTCGCGCGCCATGGCGATCAGGTCGGGGCTGACCGGGATCACCCAGCGCGGGTCGACCACGCGCACGCGCCGGCCGTCGGCGGCGAGCTTCTCCGCGACGGTGAGGGCGGTGGGGACCATTGCGCCCACGCCGACAATGAGCAGTTCCGGGGTCTCGCCGTGCGTGTGATCGGCCATCACGTCTACCTCACCGACGGTATGCAGCGCCGCCAGCGGCGCGCCGACGGTGCCCTTGGGGAAACGCACCACCGTGGGTCGATCGCTCACGTCGACGGCCTCGCGCACCGCCTGCCGGATGCCCGCCCCGTCGCGGGGCGCACATAGCCGTAGCCCAGGGATCGCCCCGCAGATCGCCATATCCCACATCCCGTGGTGGGAGGCCCCGTCGGGTCCGGTGACCCCGGCCCGGTCCAGCACCAGGGTGATCCCGGCGCGGTGCAGGGCGGCGTCCATGAGCAATTGGTCGAAGGCCCGGTTGAGGAAGGTCGCATAGACGGCCACGACGGGGTGCAGACCGGCATACGCGAGCCCGCAGGACATGGTGATGGCATGCTGCTCAGCGATGCCGACATCGATGAGACGCTCGGGGTGGGCCAGGGCGAAGGGGCCGAGGCCGACCGGGATGGTCATCGCGGCGGTCACCGCGACCACGTCCGGACGTTCGTCACCGAGGGCGACCATCTCGTCGGCGAATTCGTCGGTCCAACTGCGCCCGGCCACCTCGAAGGGCAGCCCGGTCTCGGGATTGATCACGCCGACGGCGTGGAACTGATCGGCCTCGTCCATCCGGGCCGGCTCGTAGCCGCGGCCCTTCTCGGTCAGGGCGTGCACCAGCACCGGGCCGCCGAAGGTCTTGGCGCGCCGCAGCGCAGCCTCTAGGGCGAGCGGGTCGTGGCCGTCGATCGGCCCGATGTACTTCAACCCGAGATCCTCGAAAAGCCCTTGCGGGGCAACGACATCCTTCAGGCCCTTCTTCACGCCATGCAAGGCGCGTTCCATCGGGCGGCCGAAGACCGGGGTGCGGCGCAGGCGCTGCTTGCCCCAGTCGAGGAACTGCTCGTAGCCCTGCGTGGTGCGCAGGGTGGCCAGGTGCTCGGCGAGGCCACCGATCGTCGGGGCATAGGAGCGCTCGTTGTCGTTGACCACCAGGACCAACGGCAGGTCCTTGGCCGCGGCAATATTGTTCAGCGCCTCCCAGGCCATCCCGCCGGTGAGCGCGCCGTCGCCGATCACCGCGACCGTATGCCGCTTCGGGTCGCGGCCGATATGCCGGCCCAAGGCGATGCCATGCGCCCAGGAGAGCGAGGTCGAGGCGTGGGAGTTCTCCACAATGTCGTGATCCGACTCGGCACGGCTGGGGTAGCCCGACAGACCGCCACGGGTGCGCAGACCGCTGAAATCGCTACGGCCGGTAAGGATCTTATGGACATAGGACTGATGGCCGGTGTCGAAGACGATGGCATCGGCCGGGGAGTCGAAGACGCGATGCAAGGCCATGGTCAACTCGACCACGCCGAGGTTGGGCCCGAGGTGGCCACCGGTGCGCGAGACCGACTGAATCAGGAAATCGCGGATCTCCTCGGCCAGCACCGGTAGTTGCTCGGGCGGCAGTGCCTTGAGGTCGGCGGGTCCGGCGATGTGCTCCAAGATGCTCACGGGCAGCGCCGTCCTTGTCCGAGGTCCAGGACGCAATCAGGCATCCGTCCAGTCTAAATGCCCGGCCCTGCCCCGGCCGGTCAGAGTCGGGGCACGAACGTCTTCCCCGCAAAAGCTTCATGCACCAAACGCACTCCGCGCGCAGCGGCGAGCAGGCGCACCCCTTCGCGCTCCAGTCCCGCCAGCACCTCACCGATGCCTTCGGGTGGGACATAGTCCCCGAGCTCCACGCGGGCCTCGCGGTAGGCCTGACGCATCGCCACCAATTGGGCCTCGACGTGGCGTTGCGCCAGCCAGGCGAGCGCGATCGGGTGGCGGCGCCACCCGGCATACGAGCGGTAGTCGGCGGGACAATGATCCAGCAGCCAGGAGACCGCGGGCAGTTCCCAGCCATCGACATGCGGTGGCGGTATGACACCCGGCCAGCCAGGTGGACCTACCTGCGGCCGTTTCTCGTACACCTGTTCGAGGTTACTCCACGGTGGGGACGGCGTCGAGATGCGGGTCCCCGCCGCGCAGGGTATGCAGCAGCAGCCCCTTCCGCACGGCCGGAAGGCGAACCGCCGCCCGCATGACGACCGCGTCCGGTCCGGACGCCAACCGGGCGGCGGCCGTGATGAGCGAGGTCGAGGACGTGGTGTGGAAGGCCCCCGTATGCCGCACTGCCGCACCGAAATCCGCGGTGGTCGACGCGAACGACGCACCGAGCGCGATATTGATCGGGAGCATCCGTGAGGCGCGGGAAACCCACCCGGCCGTCGTGTCCGCGAGGAGCGTATGCGGTGACCCGGCCAGGCCGGCCAGCTGGTGCAGCGTCGCCCGGACCTGGGCGGGTTTGAGATACATGAAGAGTCCTTCGGCGATGGTGAGCAGCGGCCGGCCGGAGGGGATTTGCGACCACCAGTGCGAGTCCGGGACCGAGGCGGCGATGCTGGTGACGCCGGGGCGGGCGGCATACACCGCCTCGCGTATGGAGATCACCTTGGGCTGATCCACTTCGAGCCAGGTGACCTGCGGGCCGGGGTCGATGCGTAGCACCCGACTGTCCAGGCCGCACCCGAGGTGCAGCACGACGGCATCGGGGTGGGCGTCGAGGAAGGCGCGGACGGCGTCGTCGATCACCCTGGCCCGGGCGCAGATGATCGCGCGGTTGCCGCGCAGCAGTTCCAGCCGCAGGTGGTCGTGCGGCACGTGGTCGAGGATCGGGGCGGCATACCGGTCTCCGAGAATGGGCCGAGCAGCGCGGGCATCCAGGGCATGCAGGAAAAGCGTCATCAGCAGCGTCTGCGAGGCGCCCCGCAACTCGTTATCCGACATACGGACCGGCTCTCCCCCAGTGACATTCGCTCCTCGGTCACGCTACTCGCCGGCGCGCGGCAGAGGCCGCCGACCCCGCTCGTCATACCCCCGGTCAGCCGGTAACACCCAGGTCGCGATGTCCTGATCGAGATAGTCAGGGAAGCTGCCCCAGCCATCTGCCGAGCCGAACCAGCCATGCAGCAGCAGGACCGTCGTGGGGCCATGCCCGATGGTGCGGTGCGGGATGGGACATGGGCGGGCTCCATCAGACGGGTGGGGCAGTTACCGACGCGACCCTAGTGCCACAAGTGGGGCGATCCGCGGACCACTGATCACCCCGCTTCTGCCCGGAATGGCGACCGGTGGCACAAATGGGGCTAGGCGGCGGCGTCAATAGCCCCACTTCTGCCCACGCGGGCCGGAACGAGGAAGGCCGCGGCCGCCGGGGAGGGATCCCCGGCGGCCACGGTGTTCGGTCGATCTGGCGTCATTCACTCGATCTGGCGTCAGGCGACGAGCGAGCGCAGGACGAACTGCAGGATGCCACCGTTGCGGTAGTAGTCCGCCTCACCGGGGGTGTCGATGCGCACGACCGCGTCGAACTCCGCGGTGGAGCCGTCCTCCCGAGTCGCGGTCACGTGCACCGTGCGCGGCGTGGTGCCCTCATTCAGCTGCGTGACCCCGGTGATCTCGAAGGTCTCGGTGCCCGAAAGGCCCAGCGACTCCGCGTTCTCGCCCTTGGGATACTGCAGCGGCAGCACGCCCATACCGATGAGGTTGGAGCGGTGGATGCGCTCATACGACTCGGCGATGACGGCGCGCACGCCCAGCAGCGCGGTGCCCTTGGCGGCCCAGTCCCGCGAGGAACCCGAGCCATACTCCTTGCCCGCGAGGACCACGAGCGGGACCCCGGCCTCCTGATAGGCAGAGGACGCGTCATAGATCGTGGTCTGCTCGCCGGCGGCGAGGAAGTTACGGGTGAACCCACCCTCGACCCCATCCAGCAACTGGTTGCGCAGGCGGATGTTGGCGAAGGTGCCGCGGATCATCACCTCGTGGTTGCCGCGGCGCGAGCCGTAAGAGTTGAAGTCACGGACCTCCACTCCGTGCTCGGCGAGGTACTTGCCGGCCGGCGAGTCCTTCTTGATCGAACCCGCGGGGCTGATGTGGTCGGTGGTCACCGAGTCGCCCAGCTTGGCCAGCACCCGGGCGCCGGAGATGTCGGAGACCGGGCTGGTCTCCTTGCTCATGCCCTCGAAGTACGGGGGCTTGCGGACGTATGTCGATTCCGCGTCCCAGGCGAAGGTGTCCCCTTCGGGCGTGTCCAGACCCTGCCAGCGCTCGTCGCCGGCGAAGACGTCGGCATAGTCCTTCTCGAAGAGATCGCGGCTGAGCGCCTGGCTGATGGTCTCCTCGACCACCTCCGGCGCCGGCCAGATGTCCTTGAGGAAGACGTCATTGCCGGCCTCGTCCTGGCCCAGCGGGTCGACGTCGAAGTCGAAGTTCATCGACCCGGCCAGCGCATAGGCGATCACCAGCGGCGGCGAGGCGAGGTAGTTCATCTTGACGTCCGGGTTGATCCGGCCCTCGAAGTTGCGGTTGCCGGAGAGCACCGCGGTGACCGCGAGGTCGCCCTCGTTGACCGCCGCGGACACCTCCTCCGGCAGCGGGCCGGAGTTGCCGATGCAGGTGGCGCAGCCGTAACCGACGAGGTTGAAGCCGAGCTTGTCGAGATAGGGCCACAGGCCGGCGGCTTCGTAGTAGCCGGTGACGACCTTGGACCCGGGCGCCATCGAGGTCTTGACCCAGGGCTTGCGGGTCAGGCCCTTCTCCACGGCATTCTTGGCCAGCAGCGCGGCGGCCATCATCACGCTCGGATTGGAGGTGTTGGTGCACGAGGTGATCGAGGCGATGACCACGGCGCCGTCCTTGAGGCCGTATGAGCCGCTCTCCCCCGCCACGGGCACCTCGCGCAGGTCGCCGCTGACGCCATAGTTCTTGACGTCGATGCCGAACTGCGACTTGGCCTCGGTGAGCACGATCCGGTCCTGCGGGCGCTTCGGACCGGCGATGGAGGGCACCACGGTGGACAGGTCCAGCTCGAGCTTCTCGGAGAAGCGCGGCTCGGCCTGCGGGTCGAGCCACATCCCCTGCTCCTTGGCGTACGCCTCGACCAGGGCGACATTCTCGTCGGACCGGCCGGTCAGGCGCAGATAGTCCAGGGTGATCTCGTCGATCGGGAAGATCGCGCAGGTGGAGCCGAACTCCGGGCTCATGTTGCCGATGGTGGCGCGGTTGGCCAGCGGCAGCTCGGCAACGCCGGCGCCATAGAACTCGACGAACTTGCCGACGACCCCGTGCTTGCGCAGCAGATCGGTGATGGTGAGCACCACGTCGGTGGCGGTCACGCCCGGCTGCATGGCGCCGGTCAGCTTGAAGCCGACCACGCGCGGGATGAGCATGGAGACCGGCTGGCCGAGCATCGCGGCCTCCGCCTCGATGCCGCCGACGCCCCAGCCCAGCACGCCGAGGCCGTTGACCATGGTGGTGTGGCTGTCGGTGCCCACGCAGGTGTCGGGATAGGCGACGCCGTCGCGGACCATGGTCACCCGGGCGAGGCGCTCGATATTGACCTGGTGGACGATGCCGGTGCCCGGCGGGACGACCTTGAAGTCGTCGAAGGCGGTCTGACCCCAGCGCAGGAAGTTGTAGCGCTCGCCATTGCGCTGGTACTCGTATTCGACATTGCGCTCGAAGGCGTCCGCGCGACCGAAGACGTCGATCTGCACGGAGTGGTCGATGACCAACTCGGCCGGGGCGAGCGGGTTGATCTTGGCCGGGTCACCGCCGAGGTCGGCCACCGCTTCACGCATGGTGGCCAGGTCCACGACACAGGGCACGCCGGTGAAGTCCTGCATGATCACCCGGGCGGGAGTGAACTGGATCTCGGTGTCCGGCTCCGCGTCCGGGTCCCAGGAGCCGAGCGCCCGGATGTGCTCGGCGGTGACATTGGCGCCGTCCTCGGTGCGCAGCAGGTTCTCCAGCAGCACCTTGAGGCTGTAGGGCAGCGAGTCGTGCCCCTCGACCTTGTCGATGCGGTAGATCTCGTAGTTCTGCTCCCCGACCTGCAGTTGGTCGTGCGCTCCGAAACTGTCCGTGCTGGCCACCCGGGCCTCCTTCCGGACGCCTCCGCGTCCTCACGAGATTTATCTTGACGTCAAGATATCTTAGTTGTCGGTCGCTGTCGATCCTTGTCCATTCCGGGGTGCTGCGGCAACGAAAGCGCCGGGTGAATCGCCGCCTCCGCGGACAGGTAGGGGAGGAATGCGCCGGTGCCCCCCCGACAATCCGGTGGAAGTGCCGGGACAGGAGATGTCGGGCACGAACGCGGCGATGCACTCGATGTGGTGCGTCATCGGGAAGGCGTCGTATGCCGTGACCTCCGCGACCCGGTAGCCCACCTCGGCGAGCGCCGCGCTGTCCCGGGCGAGGGCGGCGGGGTCGCAGGCGACATACGCTATGGTCCGCGGGCGCAAGGCGGCGAGTTCGCGCACCACGGCCATACCGGCACCGGTGCGCGGCGGGTCGAGGACGACGAGGTCGGCGGTATGCGGCACCAGCGGGCTGCGTCGCGGCTTGCGGGTGCGGGTCTGCCGATTGCCGGGACCGCGCCGCGCCGGCCGGGCCACCCCGAGCAGGTCATCGACCCGGCCGGGCACGACCAGCGCCGAGGGCCAGTCCGCGAGATTGGTCTGCGCGGCCAAGCACGCCAGCCGGTCGCTTTCGATGGCGATCACCTGCCCCTGCGAGCCCACCGCATCGGCGAGCGCGGCGGCGAAAAGCCCCACCCCGGCATACAGATCGAGCGCCCGCTCCCCAGGGCGGGGGTCGAGGAGGGTCAGCACACGCTGCACGAAGGTCGCCCCCGCGTCGCGGTGGATCTGCCAAAAGCCTTCCGCGGCAACCTCATAGGTGTGCGCAAAGGTGCGCTCGGCGCCCGTGCCGTCGACCCAGTCGACGCGGACGTATTCGGTGACGAAGCGCGTCGGATCCGAGCTGGGCTGCGGCCGCACCACCGGCTCGCCAACGCTCGGCGCGACCACATCGACCACCTCAGCGTCCGGCCAATCCTGCTGCAGCACACCGGTTTCCACGATCCCCTCGGCCGCGATCAGGCAGTCCTTGATGGGCAGGACCTCATGGGAGCGGTGACGCCGCATACCGGCTCGGCCGGCGTCGTCGATGGCGAATTCCGAGCGGGAGCGCCAGCGCAGGCCGTCGGCTTCCGCGGCCGCGCCGCCGAGCGACTCGACCGTGGCGTCGAGGTCCAGCTTCGCCAGCCGGCTGAACTGCTCGCGCACCACGGCGGTCTTCAGGTCGCGCTGCGCGCTCAGCGTCGGGTGCGGGAAGTCGCACCCGCCGCAGGCGCCCGGACCGGCATACGGGCACGGCGCGGGCACCCGGCCGGCCACCGGGCGACCGATCTCGATGGCGTCGGCACGTACATACCGGCCCCCGGGGCCGATCTCGGTAACCCGGGCGCGTACCTGCTCCCCCGGGGCCGTATGCCGCACAAAGAGCACCTGCCCCTCATGCCGGGCGACGCAATGCCCGCCATGGGCGATCGGCCCGACCTCGAGATCGACTTCGTCCCCGACGGCCAGTCCTTCGCTCATCCGCTCAGCATCTCAGGAGCGCCACCGATCAGCGAATCCCCTACTGCCCCATCCGCACCGCACCCGGCCCGCTCCCGGACTCGGCGTCCAACCGCGCCTCGCTGCCCTCGGAGCTGCGCAACTGCCAGGGCACCGAGGCCACCATCACCCCAGGGGTGAAGTGCAGCCGAGTGCGCAGGCGCAGCGCGGACTGGTTGTGCAGCAACTGCTCATACCAGTGGCCCACGACATACTCCGGCACATAGACGACCACGATCTCGCGCGGGCTCTTGGTGCGCACCGACTTCACATAGTCGACGATCGGGCTGGTGATCTCCCGATAAGGCGAGTCGAGCGCCTTGAGCGGGACCGGCATCCCGAGGCGGTCCCAGGCCTGCAGCAGAGCGGCGGTCTCCGCGGGGTCCACATCGACGGTGATCGCTTCCAGGCTCTGCGGACGGGTGGCCCGGGCATAGGCGAGCGCCCGCAGCGTGGGCTTGTGGATCTTGGAGACCAGCACGATCGCGTGCACCCGAGCCGGCAACATTTGATCGGTGGTGTCGGTGACCTTGAGTTCGCGGGCCACCATCTCGTAGTGGCGGTGAATCGCGGTCATCACCAGGAAGAGCACCGCCATGGTGGCGATCGCATAGCCCGCGCCGTGGATGAACTTGGTCAGCAGCACCACGATCAGCACGGTGCCGGACATCCCGGCGCCGACAGCGTTGATGACGCGGGCGCGCTGCATCCGGCGGCGCTCGGCCGGGTCGCGCTCCAGGGCCAGATGCCGGTTCCAGTGCCGGATCATCCCGATCTGGCTGGTGGTGAAGGAGACGAAGACCCCGACGATATAGAGCTGGATCAGCCGGGTGACATCGGCATCGAAGATGAGGATCAGCAATACCGCCACGCCGGCCAGGATGAGAATGCCGTTGGAGAACGCCAGCCGATCGCCACGGGTGTGCAGTTGGCGTGGCAGGTAGCCGTCGCGGGCCAGGATCGAGCCGAGCACCGGGAAGCCGTTGAAGGCGGTGTTCGCCGCGAGGATGAGGATGATCCCGGTGACCACCGAGATGAAGATCACCCCCGGGTGGAAACCGTCGAAGACGGCCTTGGCGACCTGCCCCATGATCGGGTGCTGGATATAGGAATCGCCTACCGGCACACCATTGTCGAGCAATTGCCGACCCGGGTCGTCGGCATATTTGACGCCGGTCCAGCGCGCCAGCGTGATCATCGACAGCAGCATCACCGCGGCGATGCTGCCCATCAGCAGCAGCGTGGTCGCGGCATTGCGGCTCTTGGGCCGCTCGAAGGCCGGCACCCCATTGGAGATCGCCTCGACCCCGGTCAGCGCCGCGCAGCCACTGGAGAAGGCGCGCAGCAGCAGGAACCCCATCGCCAGGGAGCCCAGCGCCGCATACCCCGGCTCGGGCGCGAGCTCGTATGCCGCACTCTCCGCCTGCGGCAGGGTGCCAGTCAGCTCTCGGACCAGGCCCACCGCGGCCATCCCCAGCACCCCAAGCATGAAGGCATAGGTCGGGATCGCGAAGGTCTTGCCCGATTCCCGCACTCCGCGCAGATTGACCGCGGTGAGCAGGGTGACCAGCACCACCGCCCAGGTCGCCTCATGTCCGCGCATGAAGGGCAGCGCGGTCGCCGCATTCTGCACCCCCGAGGAAATGGACACCGCGACGGTGAGGACATAGTCGACCAGCAGGGCGCTGGCCACGGTCAGGCCGGCCTTGGGGCCGAGGTTGACGGTGGCCACCTCATAGTCGCCGCCCCCGGAGGGATAGGCGTGCACATTTTGCCGGTATGAGGCGACCACCACCGCCATCACGGCCACCACGGCGAGCGCGATCTGCCAGGAATGCGTCAGCGCGAGCGCGCCCCCGGCCATCCCCAGGGTCAGGAAGACCTCATCCGGCGCATAGGCCACCGAGGACAGGGCGTCACTGGCAAAGATGGGGAGCGCGAGGCGCTTAGGGAGCAGAGTGTCGTGCAGGCGGTCGCTGGCCATTGCCCGACCGAGAATGATGCGCTTCACCACGCGCGCGGTTGCCACAACCATCCACTGTAACCCTTGTTTCACCGGACACGGATTCCGGTATGCCGTCCCACCCCAGCGCACATCAGCTCAGCACGCACCAGCCCAGCTCGCGCGTCGGGTGCGGCGCGGGCGTGTAGCGTCGATCCGTGCATTTCGTGATCATGGGATGTGGCCGGGTCGGATCATCCCTGGCGCGGGCCCTGGAGCGCCGCGGCCATGATGTGGCGGTCGTCGACCAGGACGAGACCGCATTCGCTCGCCTGGGGCCGACCTTCACCGGACGCGCGGTCACCGGGCTGGGTTTTGACCGGGACACCCTCATCGAGGCCGGCATCGAAGGCACCTATGCCCTCGCGGCCGTCTCCAGCGGTGACAACTCCAATATCCTCGCTGCCCGCGTCGCACGGGAGACCTTCGGCGTGGAGCATGTGGTCGCCCGGATCTATGACCCCGGCCGCGCCGAGATCTACCAGCGCCTCGGCATCCCCACCGTGGCCACCGTGAAGTGGACCTCCGACCAGATCCTGCGCCGCCTGCTGCCGCAGGGCCAGATGCCGGAACTCACCGACCCCTCGGGGCGGATCGTGGTGTCCGAAATCGCCTATAACCCCGAATGGATCGGCCGACCGCTGACCACGCTCGAGGCCGCCACCGGCGCCCGGGTGGCCTATTTCACCCGGCTCGGCGAGGGCAATCTGCCCGCCCCGGACACCATTCTCCAAGAGGGTGACCTGCTGCACCTGGTGGTGCAGCGGGACGCCATCGCTGAGGTAGAGCGGCTGCTGGACTACCCGCCGGCCGCCGTCGACTGAGCCTGTTCCACCCGTCAATCCTCGAACCCAGCCTTCCCGCCGACCAGCTCGTCAAGGACCCCAATGCGCGTCGTCATCGCCGGAGCCGGCAGCGTGGGCCGCTCCATCGCCCGCGAACTGCTCTACAACAACAACTCGGTGCTGCTCATCGACAAGGGCGCCGACGAGCAGGCCATCCGCCGGGTCCCCGAGGCCAACTGGCTGGTCGCCGACGCCTGCGAGATCGATGCGCTCAACGAGGCCGGGCTCGCCGACTGTGACGTCGTGGTCGCGGCGACCGGTGACGACAAGGTCAACCTGGTGGTTTCCCTGCTCGCCAAGACCGAGTTCGGCGTCCCGCGCACCGTGGCCCGGGTCAACAACCCCAAGAACGAGTGGATGTTCGATGACGCCTGGGGCGTCGATGTGGCCGTCTCCACGCCACGCCTGATGACCGCACTGATCGAGGAGGCGGTCACCGTCGGCGACCTGGTGCGGATCTTCGAGTTCCGCCGGGGCCGGGCGACCATGGTCGAGATGACCCTGCCCACCGAATCCCCCTTCGTCGGTCACCGGGTCGGCGATGTGCCACTGCCGCCGGACACCGTGCTGGTCGGGATCATTCGGGATCAGATCCCGATCGCGCCCAGCTCCGACGACAGCATCGAGGCCGCCGACGAACTGCTCTTCCTGACCACCCCCGACTCCGAGGACGAACTGGAGAGCCTGCTCTCCCCCGGTACCCGGGTCAAGCGTCCGCGCGAGTTCTAGCCCACGGCGCTCTCGCGGCGCGACCCACCCGAACTGGCGCGGTCAGCCGTCGGGTGCCGCGGTCGTATGCGGGGTGCGCCCGCGCACCAGCATCGCGCCCATGATCGCCAGCGCGGCGACCCACAACGGCCAGCCCAGCGCCACCTTGGCGGTTCCCAGCGCGGCGACATTGCCGCTGCGATAGAGCGGATACATCACCGCGACCCGGAGCGCGAACATCACCGTCATCACCAGGGTGAGGCGACCGCATACGGCCACCATCGCCGGATCGCGACGCCAACGCAGCGGATCGGTCTTGGCCAGCGGATCGCCGGCGCCGACGAGGAAGCCGAGGAAGGGCCAGCGGGCCACCACCGAGGCGAGCGTGCCCACGGCATAGGCGGCATTGACCAGGATGCCGGGCAGAAAGGCATCCTTGGCCTCGCCGCTGCGCAGGGCGAAGAAGGCGGCGATGGCGGTAGCGAGGACGGCCTGCAGCACATACTGCAGGCTCTGCCGTTGCGCCAGTCGCAGGCCGGCCAGCAGCAGGGCAATCACCCCGGCTGCCGCGACGGCGATCCGCACATCCTCGGTGCGCGTCCACCCGAGCACGAAGGCGATAGTGGGCAGGGCCGTCTCGAGCGAGCCACGCCAGCCACCCAGCGCCGCGGACAGGCGGTGGCGGATGACTTCCTCGACGGTGCTCGCCACGGCCTCGTCGCCAGCGGTCACGGGCTCGCTCACGAGGTCCTCCGGGGCACGAGTTCGTATGCCGGGTTGAAGATCGTGGGAACCCCCTCGACCAGGCAGACCCGGCCGGTCGCCCGTAGCTGCGCGCCCGGTTCGATTCCGCGGATCTGCCTGCGCCCCAACCAGATCAGGCTCAGGGCGTCGGAGCCGTCGTAGAGCTCCACGAGCAGCGCCGGCGTGGCCGAACGGGGGCGCAGGGTCACTGCCCGCACTACCCCGGCGACGGTGGCCAACTGCCGGTCGGCGAGTTCGCCGATGGGGCTGGCGCCGGATGATTTGGTGGTCGCCAGGAGCTTCTCGGCATCGACCACACTCGCCGGGCGGGTCAGCCGTTCACCGAAGCGACGCAGCACGCCGGGCATGGCCTCAGCGGACCTCAGTGATCTCGGGGCCGCGCTCGAAAGGGTTGAAGTCGGCAGCCGGACTCTGCGCCTCCGCGGGCTCGCTGGCCTGCTGCGGCAACTGCAGCGGGAGCATCTCACGGGGTGCCATCGGGCTGGCGCCCCGGACCACAACCAAACCCTTGAGGGCGTCGAGCGCCTGGCTGGCCGCCTCGTCGTTAATGGCCGCTTGGCCGGAGAGCACCGCGCGCAGGAACCAGCGGGGCCCGTCCACCCCGACAAAGCGGGCCGGGGCCAAGACCTGGCGCCCGTCCGGGCCGAGTTGCGGCATCCGGACGTGGAGTTCCGGTGCCAGCGCACCCTCGACCTCGTCAACGGTCCCGCCGGCATTGGTGATCGCCTCGCTGATCTCGGAGCGGACCTCGCGCCATACGCCTCCGGAGCGGGGCGCCGCGAAGACCTGCACCTGTGCGGCGGACTCGCCGAGCACCAACTGCAGGCTGGTGATGGTGTCGCTGGCCTGATCGACCTCCAGGCGCACCTCGGCACCAGGAATCGGCTGCACCCAGACCGCGCCCAGGTCGAGCCGCTCGCCGATCCCGTCGACCTCCGACTCATCAAAGGGACCGTTCTCGCGGCGCGAGAGTTCGGGGGCGGCCTCCTCGGTGGCGAGGTCCTCGGTGCCCGGCGACGAGGTCGCCTCCTGCGCGGGGAGGTCTTGGCTCGCGCGGCGGCGGAAAATGCTCACGGTCGGTCGTTCCCTTACTGGTCGTATGCAGCGTGCGGCCCGGTCAGGTGCGCGTCGCGGCAAAGCCCCCGGTCGAGCCGTGCCCAGTCTCTCCCCGAGAGGACTCGGGAAGCGAATCGGCCTCGACGAAGTCGGCCAGACCCACGCGCTGCAGGAGCAATTGGGCGATCCGATCCCCCGCCGCCAACTCGATCGGGTGCTCCCGGTCGGTGTTGAGCAGGTTGACCAGGATCTCGCCGCGGTAGCCCGCATCGATGGTCCCGGGCGCATTCACCACGGTCAGCCCATGCCGGGCGGCGAGCCCGGAGCGGGGATGGACCAGGCCCACCCAGCCCTGCGGGATGGCCACGGCGAGGCCGGTGCGCACCAGCGCCCGCTCCCCCGGCGCCAAACGGCAGGCCTCGACCAGGGTGAGGTCGGCGCCGGCGTCGCCCGGACGCGCATACGTCGGCATGAGCGCGGCGGGGTGCACACGCCGGAAAAGGATCCGAACGCGCTCCACCCCGCCGTCGGCTAACGAACCGGTGTCAGGCTGCACATTCGCTGCAGACCATCACGCCACCCTTTTCGGAGGCGAGCTGGCTGCGGTGGTGCACCAGGAAGCACCGGCTGCAGGTGAATTCGTCGGCCTGGCGCGGGATGACCCGCACCGAGAGTTCCTCGCCGGAGAGGTCGGCACCCGGGAGCTCGAAGCCCTCGGCCTGCTCGGTCTCGTCGACATCCACACTCGAGGTGGACTTGTCGACGCGGCGCGCCTTGAGTTCTTCGATCGAGTCTTCGCTGAGTTCGTCGTCGGTCTTGCGTGGGGCGTCGTAATCCGTCGCCATCAGTGTCCCTTTCGTTCCGTTCTGGCCCCGTCTGGGCCGCCTTGGTCATCCCGGTCCGGCCCGCTTGCGGCCACAACGCATTCCGTCGTCTTTTTGATCCCGCGCGCGGGGATTGTGTCGCATCCCGAGCCGGAATTCATCCGCAAAGCGGGGGCCAGTTGAAGTTACCCACCGGTTGCGCCCGGATCAGGAGCCGGTATGCCCGTCCGCGGCCGCGACCACGGCAGCCAGGTCGCGGTGGCAGGCACCGGCCGCGAGCGTCATCTGGGGGTCCGGTGCGCCACCGGCAGCGCCACTGAGGTGGGCGCCAGCTTCGGTGGCGATCACCCAGCCGGCGGCGATATCCCACGGGTTGAGCCCGCGCTCGTAGTAGCCGTCGAGGGTGCCATCGGCGACATGGCACAGGTCCAGAGCCGCGCTGCCGAACCGCCGGATGTCGCGCACCCGCGGCAGCAGGTGCGCCAGCACGCGGGCCTGTTGAGCCCGGGTGTCGGCGTCATAGGAGAACCCGGTGCCGACCAGGCACTGCCCGAGATCCGCCTGGGCGGAGGCGCGGATGCGCTGCGGGTCGAGCCGGCCGCGCTGGCGCCAGGCGCCGCCGCCGGTGTGCGCCCAGAAGCGTTCGCCGCTCACCGGATTGACCACCGCGCCGGCCACCGGCCGCCATGCGCCGGAAGTGCCCGGGTCACCGCTCACCGCGGCGACGGACACGGCATACGCCGGTATGTCGTAGACATAGTTGACGGTGCCGTCGATCGGGTCGACGACCCAGGTGATGCCGCTGGCCCCGCCGGTATGCCCGCCTTCCTCCCCAAAGAAGCCGTCGTCGGGGCGTGCGGCGCGCACCAGGCTGGCGGCGAGTTCTTCGGCCTGCCGGTCGGTTTCGGTCACCACATCGGTGGGCGAGCTCTTGGTGGCCGCCACGGCGACCTCGCGGCGGGCGCCGATGAGCAGGGCCACCTGGGTGGCCACGTGCAGGGCGAGCGCCTGGAGGCGTTCCAACTCGGCGGGGTCCGGCATACCCGTGGGCTCGGGAGAGACGATCGGCCCAGAGGGCGGGGCTGAGTCACGCGACTGTGTGGGTTCACCTGACATTGGCGGGCTCCTCGGTGGCGCAGCGGGCAGGCCGGGGTGCGCGGGCGCCGCGGCAGCAGTCGGGTGGGCAGTCGGCGGGCGGCAGACCCGACAAGGCCTCGGCGCCGTCTGATTCGTCCCGGGCCAGGGCGGCCCGGCCCAGGGCCAGGTCGACCAGGGCGGCGACGAATTCGGGGTCGGTGCCGAGCGTGGGCGCGCGGTGGAAGCGGACCCCGGCGGCCTCGGCGGCCTGCGCCGCTTCGGTGTCCAGGTCGAAGACGACCTCCATATGGTCGGAGATGAAACCAACGGGGGCGACCACGACCGAGGTGACCCCCGCCTCGGCCAGCTCTCGGATCCGGTCGCCGACATCGGGCTCCAGCCAGGGCTGGTGCGGCGGGCCCGACCGGGAGCACCAAGCAACATCGGTGCTCAATTCGCGCCCGCTGGCCTGGGCGGCAGCCTGGGTCACCGCGTCGGCCAGGGCGTGCACCCCCGCGGAGTAGGCGCGCCCGCCCTGGTCTGGGCGACCGGAACTCTCATCCGCGCTCTCCGGGATGGAGTGCGCCACGCAAATCAGGTGCAGGCGCCCGTCGGGGTCGGCCTGCGCGGCGGCGGTGACGCTGTCAGCCACCAAGCGGGCCATGGCCGAGCGGACGCCGGGGTGGGCGCCATACGCGGGCAATTTGTCGATGCGGACCGGGAGGCCGACGGACCCCATACCCAAGTCCTCGCGATACTGGCGGCAGGACGAATATCCCTGCAGCAGACTGGTAATCACCACCAGGACGCGGGCGTCGCCCAGACCGGCGAGGACGTCGGCGACATAGGGCGGGCTATTGCGATTGGCCAGGAGCACCGGCCGGTCGATTCCTCGATCGGCCAGTTCGCGGCTCAGCGCGTCGACCAACGCGCGGTTCTGGGCGTTGATCGGGCTCGCCCCACCGAAGTGGTAGTAGTGCTCGGCGACCTCCGCGAGCCGGTCGTCGGGGACGCCCCGACCGGCCGTCACCCGCCGTAGGAAGGGCATGACCTCCTCGGGCGCTTCGGGACCGCCGAAGGAGAGGACCACGAGCGTGGCATAGGGATCGAGGGGGGAATGGGTCACCCATCCACGCTACAAGCGGCGTGGCCGGTGCCTCGCGCGGGGCGCTCGCGTGGCACGATCGGGGGCGATCGCCAACCGGCCGGCCCCGTGCCTGGGCCGGCCACCGCCAGAGAGGCTGGAGAAGATGCAGCAGTTGCGCCTGGTCGGGGTGAACGAGGACGGCACCGATGTGGTGCTCTCGGCCCCCGATGGCTCCCGCTACTCCCTCCCGCTCAATGACGACCTGCGGGCCGCCATCCGGCGCACCCGCGACCGCTCCGGGGCGCCGGTGGCGCTGACGCCGCGCGAGGTCCAGGCGCTGGTGCGCTCCGGTCTCGACACCGATGAGGTGGCGCAGCGTTCGGGTTGGCCGGTGGCGAAGGTGGAGGTATTCGCCGCTCCGGTGCTCGCCGAGCGCGCGCATGTGGCGGGGCGGGCGGGCGAGGTGCGAATGCGCCGCCCCGGCGACAGCAGCGGCGGGGAGCGCCTGCGCGCCC
>CAKZIH010000219.1 GCA_936931335.1 uncultured Nostocoides sp.
TGCCCGCCGAACTGGCTTGGCGACTGGTGGGCGGAGCGCGGCATCGAGTTGCGTCGCATTCGGGCGCACCGCGGCGACGCGATCCCCACCTCGCTCGGTGACGCCGACGCGCTCGTCGTCCTCGGCGGTGAGGCGGGTGCCAATGACGATGCGGACTATCCGTGGCTGCCGGCCACCCGCGAGTTGATCGCCACGACGGTGGGAGCCGGTATGCCGTTCCTCGGCGTCTGCCTGGGTCACCAGCTCGCGGCCCGGGCGCTCGGCGGGGTGGTCACCATCAACCCCGATGGGCCGTCCAATGGCATCACCGCGATCGCGCTGACTCCCGCGGGGGAGCAGGACCGGTTCCTGGGCGGTTTTCAGGGGGTGAATGCGGTGCAGTGGAACTACGACATCGTGCGCCAGGTGCCACCGGGCGCCGAGATCCTCGCCTATGCGCCGGATGGTTCGGTGCAGGCATTGCGCTTCGCGCCCCGGGCGTATGGGGTGCAGTTCCACCCCGAGTGCAGCCCGGATCAGTTCGACACCTGGACCGTGGCCAAGCCCTCGGCCGAGCTCACCGGGCCCGGCGGGGAGCGCTTGCAGCGCGCCGCGGCGCGGGTGCGCGAAGCGGGTGCCGAACTGGAGCAGACCTGGCGTCCGCTGGCCGATCGCTTCGCGGAACTGGTCGCGGCCGACTAGGGCTGCTCGTCGCGGTCACCCGGTCGTCGCCGCTCGCTGGTGCGGTTGCCGGTGGGGGCGGGCTCTGCTCGGTACACGCGATAGGTGGCGTGCACCATGCCGCCGGCGGAGGCATTGCTGGCGATGAGTTCCAGGTGGACGTCGTCATCGAGGTCGCCAAAAAGCGGGCGGCCGGAGCCGATCAGGACCGGCGCCCAGCCGATGCTGATCTCGTCAATCAGGCCGGCCCGCAGGAAGCTCTGAATAACCTGCCCGCCATCGACGTAGACCTGCTCGGCGCCGGAACTGCCCAGTTCCCGCACGGCTGCATCGAGGTCGCGGACGACGGTGATTCGGGCATCGTCGGTGGCCAGGGTGGTGGACATGACGATGACGTGCTTGTCCGCATAGGGCCAGTCGTCGAAGGTGAGAACCTTTTCGTAGGTCCCACGGCCCATCACCAGGTGGTCGACGGAGGGGAAGAATGTCTCCCACCCCTCGACCTCACGGCTGCTGCTGATGCTCGCGTGGCGCGGGCCGGGTGCCGGATCGGTGAGCCAGTCGATGTCCCCGTCGGGTCGGGAGATGAAGCCATCCAGACTGGCGCCGATAAAGACTCGGCCGGTCCACATGCGCGGTGTGGTCATGTCCATGCCTCCATGATCATGGTTCGCTAACCGCAGTCGGCTCTCGCCGGTGCCGCTCCCCAGGGCGCCTGGCGCGGCATACCGCCTCGGGTGGCGCAGCGTCATACCGCCTGGGCGGGCAAAGAAAAAGCGCACCCGGGGCGCTTGCGGCACGGGGAGGAATGTGCCGGGCGGGCCGGGTGCGCGGGTTCTGGTGGATGCCGGTATGCGGCATCCTGCCGGGTCAGCGGCGGTTGATCAGGCGCTGCAGGAGGCCGAACTTGCGGGAGACGGGGGTCTCGTTGTGCCAGTCCTGGCGAGCAGCCTGCATCTCGGTCATCATGCGGGCGTAGTCACGGTCAATGGTGCGGTCCATGTCCTCAAGTATGCGAGCGCTTACCCGTTAGTACAACGTGAAACTACTTCGCCACTGTTAAGTGGTGCTTAGGATTGACGGGTGCTCGATCCGCAACGGTTACGTGTCTTCCGGTCTGTCGTGGTCACCGGGTCCATGCAGGCAGCCGCCGATCAACTGCGAATGAGTTCCTCTGCGGTGAGCCAGCATGTGGCCGCCTTGCAGCGCGAAACCGGCCTGATCCTCCTGGAGCGGGCCGGGCGTGGGGTGCGCCCGACCCCGGCCGGGACCCGGATCGCGGCGGCTTCCGGCGACGCCCTGCGCAGCCTGAACCGCCTCGGCGCGCTGGTCAAAGACTTGCGGGAAGGCCGCACCGGTCACCTGACCATCGGCCACTTCGCTTCGGCCGGGCTGGCCTGGATGCCCGGGATCGTGCGCCGGCTGCGAGCGGAGTTCCCCGACCTGATGGTCGAATTGGTGCTCACCGATATCCCCGTCGACCAGAGCGCGACCGCCGGCCCGGCGACGCAGCCGGATATCGACATTCGGATCGCGCTGGAGGGGGAGCCGGCGCCCGCCGGCTTCACCCGACTGCCATTGGTAGAGGATCCCTTTGTCATGGCGGTGCACCGCTCCCATCGCCTGGCCCGTCGACGCACGGCCCCGCTCTCGGAGTTTCGCGACGACGACTATGTGGCCAACGATTTCGTCAACCAGCCCTACCACGAGGTCCAGGCCCGGGCGTATGTCGCGGCCGGGTTCACCCCGCGCTATATCGTCCAGGCCGCCGACCATCTCAGTGCCCTGGCCTTCGTCGACGAGGGGATCGGGGTGACCATGCTCCCCGTGCTGGCCACCGCGGACCTGCCGCCTCGGGTGCGGGTGGTGGCGCTGACCGACCCGGTGCCGGTGCGCGATATCTACGCCCTGGTCCGGGATGCGATCGCGATGACCCCCGCGGCCACCCGCGTGGTCGAACTGCTGCGTCAGCAAACCACCTGAGCCTGCGCGCGCCCGCGGGGCGATTGTGGCGGTGGCTCAGGTAAAGGTCAGGTCGTCCGCATCCTCGGTTTCCGCCGGGCCCTGGGGGGCCTGCGAACCCGCGTCCACGGGCCGCGGTGGGTTGCGCGGGATCGTCAGCGCGATGAACGCCGCGATCAGGCAGAGCACCCCGGCGCTCATCCAGGCCGTGCGATAGCTGCCGTCGACCGTGCGCATCCATCCGGCGAAGGACGCGCCGAGCCCGGCGCCGACCATATGGGCGGCATACGTCCAGCCGAAGACGATGCCGGAGTCGTTCAGCCCAAAATGACTGCGGCACAAGGCAACCGTCGGGGGAACCGTGGCCACCCAGTCCAGCCCATAGAAGAAGATGAAGACCCACAGGCCGGGCTCCACCGATGGGCCGAGCATCTGGTGCACGGTGAAGAGCGAGAGCCCACGCAGGGCGTAATAGGCGGCCAGCAGCAGCCGCGGGTCCATCCGGTCGGTCAGCCAGCCGGAGGCGATGGTGCCGACCATGTCGAAGATCCCGACCAGGGCGAGCAGCCAGGCGGCGGTGGTGGCCGGCATACCGTGATCGTGCGCGGCGGGCACGAAATGGGTCTGCACCAGGCCATTGGTCGACCAGCCGCAGACAAAGAAGGTGAGCATCAGCGCCCAAAAGGTCCACGACCGGCTGCCCGAGCGCAGCACCGCGAACGCGGCGAGCACCGGCGAGCGGGTGGGTTCGGGCGCCCGTTCGGCGTCCGGGGTGCCGGGGATCGCGCCATACGGGAGCAGGCCGACGTCATGCGGGCGATCCCGGATGACCGCGGCGACCAGCGCCATCGCCAGCAGGGCGAGCACCGCGACGATGGCCGCGGCCCAGCGCCAGCCGGCGCGGCTCGCGGTCATCGCGATGGCGGGCAGGAAGAGCAACTGACCCGTGGCATTGGCGGCCGAGAAGACGCCGGTGATCAATCCGCGGCGCTCGACGAACCACCGATTCGCAATGATCGCGCCCAAGACCAGCGCCATCGACCCGGTACTCAGTCCGATGACGAAGCCCCACAGCAGCCATAGCTGCCAGGGGGAGGTCATCAGCGTGGTCAGCGCCGAGGCCGCGGCCACCACCGCCAGTGAGACGGAGACCACCCGGCGCGGGCCATAGCGTTCCAGCAGCGCGGCGGCGAAGGGGGCGATGAGCCCATAGAGGACCAAGTTGAGGCTGACCGCGCCCGAGGTGGTCGCCCGGCTCCACCCGAACTCGCGCTCGATGGGCTCCATGAGCACGCCGGTGGAGGACCGGAAGGCGGCCGCGGCCACCAGCGCGATGAGCGTCACCCATGCGACCGCCCAGGCCCGCCGCGTGCGGACCGGGCTGGGGGCGGGCAGCGACGTCATAGCGGCGATCATGACACCGGCGCGCTTATCCGGGCGAGGGCTATCCGCGGCGTGGTTGAGTGGCCCGTATGGCGTCCCTCCCCACCCCCGTATGTTCCGACGAGACCGCCGCCGCGTTCGCGGCAGAAGCCGACCGGTTGCTGGAGTTCACCCGCGCGGCCGCGGTGCCCGGCGGATTCGGCTGGCTCGGTGACGACGGGACGGTCGTGCCCCGCGACCTGGAGCTGTGGATCACCACCCGGATGACCCACGTCTGCGCGCTCGGCCACCTGCTCGGCCGGCCCGGTTTCCGCGAGCTGCTCGAGCATGGCGTCGCCGCGCTCGCCGGGCCTTTCCGCGACCCCGAAAACGACGGTTGGTATGCCGCGATCTCCCCAGACGGGCAGCGCCCGACGCGCACCGACAAGGAGGCCTACGCCCATTCCTTCGTCGTGCTCGCCGCCAGCAGCGCCCGGGTATGCGGCGTGGCCGGCGCCGACGACCTGCTCGCCGCCGCCCTGGCCGTGCACGACCGGCACTTCTGGGACGAGGAGGCGGGGATGGTGCACGAATCCTTCTCCGCTAACTGGCAGCAGGAGGAGGCCTACCGCGGGATCAACGCCACCATGCATACGGTCGAGGCGATGCTCGCCGCCGGCGATGTGACGGGGGAGAGCCGCTGGCATACCCGGGCCGGGCGGATGGTGCGCCGCACCATCGACGGCTACGCCCGCGCCAACGACTGGCGCATCCCCGAGCACTTCACCCCCGACTGGCAGCCGCTGCCGGACTACAACCGGGATGAGCCCGCGCACCCCTTCCGCCCGTATGGCGCCACCGTCGGCCACGCCCTGGAATGGACGCGGCTGACGCTCGCCACCGCCGTCACGCTCGGTGGCCCGGAGTGGGAGTGGGCCACCCCGGCGGCGGTCGCGCTGACCGAGCGCGCCCTCGCCGACGGCTGGGCGGTGGACGGCGCCGACGGCTTCGTCTACACCACCGATTGGTCCGGTATGCCGGTGGTCCGCTCCCGGATGCACTGGGTGCTCACCGAGGCGCTGGGCGCGGCCTGGGCGCTGCATGCGGCCACCGGCCAGGAGCGCTGGCGCACCGAGTTCGAGCGCTGGTGGGCGTATGCGGATCGCCATCTCGTGGACCGCGAGCGCGGCTCCTGGCATGCGGAGCTGGACGCGAACAACCGACCCGCGTCGGGTACCTGGGCGGGCAAGCCGGACACCTACCACGCGGTCCAGGCGATGCTGCTGCCGCGCCTGCCGCTCACGCCTTCCTTCGCCACCGCTCTGGCGGCCCAGGCCCGCTGACTCGTCAGGCCGGCTGACTCGTCAGGCCGGCTGACCCGCCAGGCCGGCTGACCCGCCAGTCCGGCCAGGCCGGCCGGTCGGGCGGCGCGGACCTAGCATGACCGCATGACCGAGCCCGTCCTCGCTTGCGAGATCGCCGACCGGGTGGCCTTCGTGCGCCTGCAGCGGCCGCAGAAACGCAACGCCCTGGACCTCGACCTGCTCACCGACCTGCGGGACACCGCGCGTCGGCTGGCGGCGGACCGCGGGGTGCGCGCGGTGGTGCTGAGCGGCGCGGGCCCGGCGTTTTGTGCCGGCATCGACCTATCGGTGCTGGCCAATTCGAGCCAGTTCCTCACCCGGGGCTTCCTGCCGCGGCCGATCCGCGGGACCAACCTCTTCCAGGAGGCCTGCTGGGCCTGGCGGCGAGTGCCGGTGCCGGTGGTCGCCGCAGTTCACGGCAGTTGCTTCGGCGCGGGCCTGCAGTTGGCGCTGGCCGCCGACTTCCGATTCACCACCCCCGACGCGCAGTGGTCGGTGATGGAGGCCAAGTGGGGACTGGTGCCGGATATGTCTGGCGTGCACAGTCTTTCGCAGTTGGTCGGCATCGATGTGGCCAAGCGGTTGACGATGACCGCCGAGATCGTCAGCGGTGAGCGGGCCGCGCAGCTCGGACTGGCCACCGAGGCGACCGCGGATCCGCAGAGCGCCGCCGGCGACCTGGTGGATGCGATCCTGCGCCGCTCCCCGGACTCCGTGGCCGCGACCAAGCGGCTCTTCGAGGCGACCTGGCATCGCGGTCCCCGCGCCACCTTCGCCTGGGAGCGACGCGCGCAACTGCCGCTGCTCTTCGCCCGCAACACCGCGATTGCCCGGGGCGCCGCCCGCTCGATCGAGCCCGCGGCATACGGGCCCCGGCGCAGTCCGCTGTCCCGCTGAGCCGACCCGCTCGCATACCCGGGCGCTGCGGCATACCGGGGCGGGTGGCATAGGGGAGGATCAGGCTCATGGACTTCCGCTCGATCTATGCGCACGGCTTCGCCCGGGTGGCTGCCTGCACCCTGCCCATCGTGCTGGGTGACCCGCAGACCAATGCCGAGCGCACTCTCGCGCAGGCCAAGGAATGCCATGACGACGGGGTGGCGCTCGCGGTCTTCCCGGAGCTGGGGCTGACCGGATACTCCCTGGAGGATCTCTTCCTGCAGGACCCGATCCTCGACGCAGCCGAGCGGGCGCTGCTGCGGCTGGTCGCGGACAGCGCCGAGTTGATGACCGTGCTCGTGGTCGGTGTTCCGCTGCGCAAGGGACACCGGGTCTTCAACACCGCGGTGGTCATCCACCGCGGCGCAATCCTCGGGGTCGCGCCGAAGTCCTATCTGCCGACTTATCGCGAGTTCTATGAGCGGCGCTTCTTCGCTCCGGGTGACGACCAACGCGGGCAGCACATCGCCATCGGCGAGACCAGCGTGCCCTTCGGCCCGGATCTCCTTTTTGACGCGGTTGATGTGCGCGGTCTGCGCCTCCACGTTGAGGTCTGTGAGGACATGTGGGTGCCGATCCCGCCGAGCGCGGAGGCCGCCCTGGCCGGGGCGACCGTGCTGGCCAATCTGTCCGGCAGCCCGATCACTATCGCCAAGTCGTATGAGCGCAACCTGCTCGCCGAGTCCTCCTCCTCCCGGTGCAATGCGGCCTATCTGTATGCCGCTGCGGGAGAGGGCGAATCGACCACCGATCTGTCCTGGGACGGCCAGACGATGATCTATGAGATGGGCGGGCTGCTCGCCGAGACCGAGCGCTTCCCGTCCGGCCCGCGCCGCAGCGTGGCCGATATCGACCTGGACCTGATGCGCAGTGAGCGAGCCCGCCAGGGCACCTTCGACGACAACCGCCGGGCTTATGCGGAGCGCACCGCATACCGGACCATTGAGTTCCGCCTCGACCCGCCGGCCGGGGATATCGGCTTGCGGCGCAAGGTGGATCGCTTCCCCTTCGTGCCCGACGAGGTCGACCGGCTGGCACTGGATTGCTTCGAGGCCTACAACATCCAGGTGTCCGGGCTGGAGCAGCGGATGCGCTCGATCGGGAGCCCCAAGATCGTCATCGGGGTCTCCGGCGGCCTGGACTCCACCCATGCGCTGATCGTCGCCGCCGAGGCAATGGACCGCCTCGGCCGCCCGCGCAGCGACATCCTCGCCTTCACCATGCCGGGGTTCGCCACCAGCGAGCACACCAAATCCAATGCCACCCGCCTGTCCGAAGCCCTCGGCGTGACCTTCGAGACCCTCGATATCACCTCTGCGGCAATGGAAATGCTCAAGACGATGGGGCACCCGGCCGGACGCGGTGAGCCGGTGTATGACGTGACCTTCGAGAACGTCCAGGCCGGCCTGCGCACCGACTATCTCTTCAGGCTGGCCAACCAGCGCGGCGGGATCGTGCTGGGCACCGGGGACCTATCCGAGCTCGCGCTCGGCTGGTGCACCTATGGCGTGGGCGATCAGATGTCGCACTATGGCGTCAACGCCGGGGTGCCCAAGACCCTGATGCAGCACCTGATCCGCTGGGTCGCCGGGTCCGGGCAGTTCGACGCATCCGTCGGCGAGGTGCTGCTCTCCATTCTGGACACCGAGATCTCCCCGGAGCTGGTGCCCAGCAAGGGCGGCGAGCAGCCGCAGAGCACCGAGGCAAGTATCGGGCCCTATGCGCTGCAGGATTTCACGCTCTATCACGTGATCCGCCGCGGCTTCCTGCCCAGCAAGATCGCCTTCCTTGCCATGCACGGGTGGGCCGACGCGCAGGTCGGGGAGTGGCCGCCCGGCTACCCGCAGGACAAGCAGATCGCCTATGACCTGCCGACCATCCGGCACTGGATGGAGGTTTTCGGCAAGCGCTTTTTCGCCAATCAGTTCAAGCGTTCGGCGATGCCCAATGGCCCCAAGGTGATCCGTGGGGGCTCACTGTCGCCCCGCGGGGACTGGCGAATGCCGTCCGATGCCTCCGCGGCTGCCTGGCTGGCGGAGTTGGCCGCCAAGGTCCCCACCGAGTAGCCGCGTATGCCGCGCCGGCTCACGAGCCGGCGATGCGCACGTCCTGTCCGCGTAGGCTGGCCCGGAATCCTTCGGGGGCAACGGAAACCGAGGTGAGCCGCAGGCCGGGCGGCAGGCCCTCGACCGGCTGGCGGATGGTCACCAGCCGACGGGCGGCCTCGGAGAGGGCGTCATTGACTACGCCGGGCAAGCCCACATCGACGCTCTCCGGGAGGATGAGCAATTGGCCGTTCTCGGCGTGCACGGTGCCGGTGGCCCGAATGTTCAGATCCACCCCGAGGACGTGCTGCGTGCGCCGCACCCCGGCGCGGCCGCCGCCCGCGTCATAGAGGACTACATCGGGCGCGACCTGACGCGCGGCGACCTCGAAGGGCAACACCGCGTCGACCTTGACGTCGCCGACCCGCAAGCCGTCGGCGGCCACCCGGACATTCGTGCCGTGCGCGGTTACCTGCTGCAACGGCCCATCCGGCAGCACAAGGGAGTTGGCACTCAGGTCCACCTCCGCCAACCAGGTCTCGCCCGGCGCCAGGTCGGCGGGCGCAGCGCTAGGCCGCACTCCGGGCCCGAGCGGCGCGGCAGTCGGCACCGAGGTGGGGCTCTCGGCACTGGCGAGTAGGCCCACCAGACCTACGACGACAAGGACCAGCATCGTCGCCATTCCGGCAAGGAAGCGGCCCATCGCCCCGGCTCAGTCCACCCGGTCGGTGGTCAGGGTGAACTGATGCTCGCGCAGGCGCTGGGCCAGGTGGTCCCCCAGGGCAACCGCGGGCGTCAACACCCCGGCCCGGTCCGACAGGTCGTCATTCGCCAGGGACAAAGCGCTCTGCCCCAACATGATTGCCGTCCCGGAGTAGCCCGGGTCGGCGTCCCCGGCCACGATGGTGCGATAGCGGGCCCCGGTGGTCGTGGTGGTCTCGATCTCCATTCGGAAGCTGCCTTTGCGCTGCGCCTCGGGGCTGGGGCCCTCACCCGGCTTTGGTAGGACCCGGTCGAGTACGGCTCGGGTGGGGGCGAACGACATACCGCCGGCAACGCCATACAAGCCCCCGGTGGCCACCGCGGCGAGCACCGGCGACTTGGCCGAATCGCCGAAGTCCGAGACCTCCGTGTAGCTGAACTCGCGTCCGTAGGCGTGACCGAGCAGCGCATTGCTACGCCGGACCACTCGGGTGTTGTAGCTCGCCATGACGAAGGGTCCGGTCCAGTGACCCTCATCGGTGCGTCGGACCGGTAGTGAACGCACCAGGCCCTTGACCACATCGAGGGGGCCGGTGGCCTTGGCGTGCTCGCGTTTGGGCCGCGCAGGCTCGGCGTTCCGGTTGGGGCTGAGGGCATAGGAGTCGGCGAGAATGCGCCGGCTGCGCGCGTCGCCGCGGCTCTCGATGGCCTGGGTGCGCATGGAGGCGATGGTCCCCCCGGAGAAGCTGCCCCGCAGGCGGCGGACATAAAGCACCGTGCGGCCCAGCTCGCCCTGACCATCCGCCGCGGCCCGCTCGGCGGTGAGCAGTACCCCGAGATCCGATGGGACAGAGTCGAATCCGCAGGAATGCACGATCTTGGCACCGGTGCGCTGCGCGGTCTCATGCCAGGCGTCTGCGCTGCGTCGCGCGAAGAGCACCTCACCGGTCAGGTCGGCATAGTGCGTGCCAGCCTCGGCGCACGCCTGCACCAGGGGCATCCCGTAGGTCGCATAGGGGCCCACGGTGCTGACGACCACCCGCGCCGAGCTCGCCAGGCGCGCCATATCGTCCGGTTCACCGGCGTCGGCGACCAGGAGATCCCAGTGCGCCGCGGCGGGGCCGAGGTCGCGGCGTACCTGCTCGAGTTTGTCGCGGCTGCGCCCGGCCAGGGCGATCCGAGTCTGCGCCGGCGCGTGCTCGGCGAGATGGCGCGCGGTCAGCGCACCGACGAAGCCGGTCGCGCCGAAAAGCACAATGTCCAGTTGCCGATCGCCGTGCGTCATACCAGGCAGTCTAGGTTTGCAGGGTGCTCGAAGTCGTCCCGTTCAGCCGCTCCCCACGCATCCTCGGAATCGTTCAGGCCGGTGGTCAGGGTTCCCGTATGGAGGTGCTCACCCGCGAACGCGCCAAGCCTGCCCTGCCCTTCGCCGGCAGCTACCGGCTCATCGATTTCGCATTGAGCAACCTGGGCAATAGCTCGATCCCGGATGTCTGGGTCTCCGTGCAATATCAGGCCGGATCGCTGGACACCCACCTCTCGGGTGGCCGGCCGTGGGATCTGGACCGCAGCCGCGGCGGCTACCGGCGCTTGGTGCCCGAGGAGGGCCATGTCGGCACGGTGGAGGGCTTCAGCACCGGGAACGCCGACGATCTCTACCGGATAAGCGACGACATTAGTGCCGTGGATCCGGACGTCGTGGTGGTCACCAGCGCGGACCACGTCTTCCGGCTCGACCTGCGCGCGGTCATCGCCGAGCACCTGCGCCGCGAGGCCGATTGCACAATCGTCACCGCGCAGGTGTCCAAGAAGAATGCCAAACACAAGGCCGTGGTCACCGTCGGCAAGGACGATCTGGTCAGCCGGCTGGACTACAAGCCCTCCTCGCCGAGCAGCGGGGTGGTGGCGACCGAGATCTTCATCTATGACGCTGCCGCCCTGGTGTCGGAGCTGGATGCTTTGCGGCGCGACCTGTCCGTGACGGACCCCGGCCTGGACGATGGCCTGGGTGACTTCGGCGAGCAGTTGCTGCCCCGGCTGATCGACAAGGGCAAGACCTACGCCTATGCGCTGGAAGGCTATTGGCGCGACTTGGGTCGGCCTTCGGAGTATCTGGTGGCGCACCGCGATCTGGTCCGCGGCAAAATCGATGTCTTCGACGACCCAAACTGGCCGATGCTCACGCGATTCCCCGAGCTCCCCCCTGCCGCGCTGCGTCCGGGATCCGCGGTCGAGGACGCGATGATCACCGCCGGTTGTGAGATCTCCGGGACGGTCCGCCGCAGCGTGCTGGGTGCCAGCTGTGTGGTGGAAGCCGGGGCGGTGGTCGAGGATTGCGTCCTGATGGACGGGGTCGTGGTGCGCGCCGGTGCGCAGGTGCGTACCGCAATCGTGGACGACGCCTGCGAGATCGGCGCCAAGGCTCGGATCGGGGAGCTGGTCGACCGCTGGCCGCCCACCGATGACGACCTCATTTTGATCGGCAAGGAGTGTGTGATCGGCGCCGGCGCCCAGCTCGAGCCGGGGGCTCGGATGGAGCCGGGCAGCCAAACCTAAGTTGGAGCGTGGCGAGCTACGCGGAATCCAGTGGGCCCCAGCCCGTATGTGGTCTGCCCCATCGGCTTTGATGGACTAATGCCCGGTCAACCGGCCAGGCCAGTGCAGGACTCGGAAAGGACGCGACATGAGCATTCCCCCCGGTGACGGAACCGAGGCTCCCCTGGACACCTTCGAGGACGAGTCCCCGGCCGTGGCGGCCAATGACGGCGGATCCCAGGACGGTGGCGCCGGCGACGGTGGCGCCGACCATGGTGCCCACCCCACCTCCGGCGACGGCGGTGCCGATGGTGGCGCGGATGGCGGTGTCGATGGTGGAGCGGATGGCGGTGGCGACGGCGGCGCGGATGGCGGTGCCGATGGTGGAGCGGACGGCGGTGCGGATGGTGGTGCCGCGGGCGGCAATCCGAATGCCCCCGCTCCGGCCGCCCCGGGCACCGAAGACCTGTCCGAGGACATCGCCCGCGGCATCTGAGCGGGTTCCACGAGACTCCATGACCACTACCCCCTTGCCGGATGCGGCGGCGGCCTCCGGCCGCCCCGCTCTGGCCCGGCTCCTGCGCCTCCCCGTCGACGAATTCGCTCGCGACTACTGGGGGCAACGCCCGCTGGTCTCGACGGCGGCAGAGCTTGGCGGTGACTTCGGCGACCTCTTCAGCAATGCGGCGGTCGACGAACTCATCTCCGTGCGCGGCCTGCGCACGCCATTCCTGCGGGTCGCCAAGGACGGAAAGACGCTGGGGGACAACGAATTCACCGGCCCCGGCGGGGTGGGCGCGACCATCGGCGACCAGCTCAGCGAGGACCGCCTGCTGCGGCTCTTCGCCGGCGGCTCGACCCTGGTGCTGCAGGCGCTGCACCGCACCTGGGAGCCGTTGATCGACTTCGGTGGCCAGCTCGGCGAGGATCTCGGTCACCCGGTCCAGATCAACTCTTATGTCACCCCCGCGCAAAACACCGGTTTCAGTTCGCACTATGACGTGCACGACGTCTTCGTCCTGCAGATCTCCGGGGAGAAGCGCTGGCATATCCGCCCGCCGGTGCTCCCGGTCCCGTTGCGTACCCAGCCTTGGGACCAGCGACGCGACGCGGTTGCCGCCGCCAGTGAGCTGCCCGCCGAGCTGGAGATCACCATGCGTCCCGGGGATGTCCTCTATCTCCCACGCGGGTACCTGCATGCGGCGACTGCCCTGGGGGAGATCAGCACCCATCTGACCGTCGGGGTGCATGCCTGGACGCGCACCCATCTGCTGCAGCGGCTGACCGCAGTCGCCGCCGCGCGGTTGGCCGGCGATGAACGGCTGCGCGCCTCCCTGCCCCTGGGTTTGGACTGGTCCCAGGATCCGGTGCCGGCCACGGATGTGGAGCTCGTCCGCAGCGCCCTGCTGGACGCGGTGGCCGCCGCCACTGCTGAAGAGATCACGGCTGGTCTGGTGGGGGAGCATCGCGGTGGCGGCCGGGCAGCTCCCGTGGGTCCGGTGGCCGGTGTGACGGCCGCGGCCGAACTGACGACCGGGATTCGATTGACCGTGCGTCCCCGTCTAGCCGCTCGCAAGGTTACCTTGGAGGACAACGGAATCCGGGTCATCAGCCGGGCCGGAACCTCTGAGTTCACCGCCGCCGACAGTGACGCTGTGACCACGCTGCTGGACTTGGGCGAACTCGTGGTGGCCGACCTTGACCTCGGCCGCCGGTTGATCGTCGAGGGGCTGGCTGTCGCCGAGGACGTATGACGCAGGCCTCCTCGCAATCGGATCGGACGGGTACGAATCGGGTGAATGCCGCTCAGGCGGACCGTGGGCCGGTACCGCGGGCGCGAGCAAACGGGCGGCTACCGGAGCCGCCGCCCGGATCATGTTCGGTGCTGGCGCGGCTGCGGGGGGATCCGCTGCTCGCCACCGCCGCACCCGCATCGCGCTGGCTGCTCTTGGAAGTGGCGGCGGCGTGGCCCATGCAGATCATCAGTTCCCCGGTGGTGGCCGGTGCCGCGGCCGTATTGAACCAGGTGGTCCAGCGTCGGGGCGGCCGCGTGCTCTTCGTGCGCCGGCCACAGGCCACCCGCCAACCGGGGGGCGACCTACCCAGCTATGTCGTCGTAGACGCCCATACGCGCACCCAAACCCACGGGGTATGGCGGCCCGGGACCGCAGAACACGCGCCGGATCTCACTGCGGCACTAGCGGATTTTGACGGGGAAACACCATACGGCCAGGCGGCGCAGCCGCGGCTGCTGGTGTGCACGCACGCCAAACGCGACCAATGCTGCGCGGTGCGCGGCCGCCCGCTCGCGGCCACCCTCGCCGGCACCTGGCCGGAGGCGGTATGGGAGTGCAGCCACCTCGGCGGTGACCGGTTCGCCCCCAATGTGCTCTCGTTGCCGGACGGGGTCTATCTGGGTCAGGTGGATGCGGCGGATGCCGTCGCGGTGATCGGCGCGCACCTGGACGGCCGCACGCAGGCAGCGTACTTCCGCGGGGTGACCATGCTCGATCACTGGCGCCAAGCGGCCCTCGCCGGCGCCCTGCGCGAACTCGGACCCGCCGACCCGCGGGCGCTCACGGCATACCCGGTGACGCGGTCGGCGACCGAGGCGCTGCTCGAGGTGACCGGGCACCCGGTCGCGGACCGGATCACGATCCGGGTGCGGCAGGTCGTGCTGCCGGCCGCCCGACGGGCCTGCGGCGACTTAGGGGACAAGGTCGCGGTCACCTACACCGCGGACCTCGTCCCCTAAAGCACTGTCCTAGAGCGCGACTCAGACGATGCTGGGGGTTGTGGTCGGCTCGGCGCCACCGGCACCGAGCGCGCCGCGCACCTTCTCGACCATCGCGGTCTCGGCCGGGTCCACGCCACCGGCCGCCTGCGCCACCGCGTCGCACGCGGAGAGCACGACATCGCGGAAGCCGGTTGCGGCGCTGGGGTCCTTGGCGTTCAGGATGGTCATCGACTCGGACAGGCCGGTGAGGACCTGACGCTCGACCTCGGCGGCGTCACCGCGCGGCGGGCTGGGGAAGCCACCCGTGCGCAACAGTTCCTGAACGGCGGGAGGAGCGGCAGCGAAGGCCTTGGACCCAGCCATGGACTCCTTGAAGGTCGAGAAGAAGCCGGGGTCGGCCTTGGAGACCAGCGCGATCGCGCCGAAGGCGGCATTGCGAATGGTCTGGTGCTCGGTGTCGGTGTAGTCAGCCATCCCCCCAGTGTGCCCGCCGGTGGCGGCCCTGCGGCCGGGGCGCGGGTCACCGGTTTCTCTCCGGCTGCCGGAAACCTGAGCTTGGACCCACTTTGCAGCAGGGGGGAAGCGCAAGGTTCCCGGGGGAAGCTGGCCCGGTATGCCGTGCCCGCCCGCCGCCGGAATACCGCTATCCGACACACTTGCGCGTATGCAGGAGCTCACGCCGGCCGGTCTCGACACCCTCACCGGACGCACCTTTGCCGCGGTGCTCTTCGATCTCGACGGGACGCTGATCGATTCCACGCCCTCGGTCATGCGCTCGTGGCTCTCGTGGGCGGGGCATTACGGCATCGATGTGGCCCAATTGCAGAACTGGCACGGCATACCGGCGCGTGGGGTGGTGGCGCACTTCATCCCGGAAGCGGAGCGGGCCGCGGCCGAGGCGCACATCACGGAGCTGGAGATCGCGGACGCGCCGGGCATCGAATCCCTGCCCGGTGCGGTCGCCGCGCTGGAGGCATTAACCGGTTCCGGGCGCTGCGCGATCGTCACCTCCGGCACGCATCGCCTGGTGGAGGCGCGGCTGGCGGCCACCGGCCTACCCCGGCCCGAGATCATCGTGACGGCCTCCGATGTGACCCATGGCAAACCCGCGCCGGACGCATTTCTCCTTGCCGCGCAACGACTTGGCGTCGACCCGGCCGAATGTCTGGTGGTGGAGGATGCGCCCGCCGGACTTACCGCCGGCAAGGCGGCGGGGTGCGCCACGCTCGCGGTGGTGAGCACGCATACGGCGGCGGACCTGAACGCCAATCCCGACGCCGACGCCGTGGTGGACACCCTGGCCGATGTGCGCTTCACGGCCGATGCCCGCCACGGGGTGCGCCTCGCGTCGGTAGCAGCGCCCGCTACCGCTGAGTAGCATCGCGGCCATGGACGCCGATGCCATCGTCGTCGGGCACGGACTGTCCGGCCTGGTCGCCACTCGCGAACTGCTGCGCGCAGGCCGGCGGGTGCTGCTACTGGATCAGGAGAGCGGTCGCAATCTCGGCGCGCAGGCGTGGTGGTCCTTCGGCGGGCTTTTCTTCGTCGACTCCCCGGAGCAGCGGCGCCTCGGCATCCGCGACAGCCTCGAACTCGCCTGGCAGGACTGGGAAGGGACCGCTGGTTTCGATCGGCCGCAGGATCATTGGCCCCGCGCCTGGGCCCGGGCGTATGTGGAGTTCGCCGCCGGCGAGAAGCGTGCCTGGCTGCACGAACTCGGTATGCGGTGGTTCCCCCTCGTCGGCTGGGCCGAGCGCGGCGGTGCGTCGGCCACCGGGCACGGCAATTCGGTGCCGCGTTTCCATGTCACCTGGGGCACCGGTCCCGGCGTGGTCGCTCCCTTCGCCGACGCGGTCCGTCAAGGCATCGCTGAGGGAAAAGTCCAATTGCGCGAACGCCATCGGGTCACCTCGCTGATCACCGAAGGGGGCGCCGTGGTCGGCGTTCGCGGCGCCATGCTGGCCCCGGATCAGGCCCCGGTGGGCGCGCCGAGTTCGCGGGACGAGATCGGCGAATTCGAGTTGCGCGCCCCGGCCGTGGTTGTCGCCTCGGGCGGCATCGGTGGCAATCACGACCTGGTCCGTGCCGCGTGGCCCGAGCGACTGGGTACGCCGCCGCAGACCATGCATACGGGCGTGCCGGCCTATGTCGACGGCAGCATGCTGCCGGTATGCACGGATGCCGGGGCGCGGATCGTCAATGGCGACCGGATGTGGCATTACGTCGAGGGCATCCGCAACCACGACCCGGTATGGCCGGGCCACGCCATCCGCATTCTCGGCGGCCCGTCCGCGCTCTGGTTGGACGCCCGGGGTAAGCGTCTGCCCGCGCCGCTGTGGCTGGGCTACGACACCCTGGCGACGCTGAAACACTTTCGGCACACCGGTTTCGACTACTCCTGGCTGATCCTCAACCGCGCGATCGCCGGGAAAGAATTCGCACTCTCCGGTTCCGAGCAGAACCCCGACCTGACCGGCAAGTCGGTGCGCGACACTCTCGGCCGGGTGCGCCGAGATGTCCTGTCGCCGGTGCAGGCCTTCCTCGATCGCGGCGAGGATTTCTTGCAGGCCGACACGATCACCGAGCTCGTTGCCGGCATGAATGCCTTGGCGGGCAGCGACCTGCTGGATGCCGAGGCGATTGCCCGGATGGTGCGTGCCCGCGACGCACAGATCGCCAATCCCTTCGCCAAGGATGCCCAGGTCGTGGCGCTGCACCACGCGCGCCGCTATCGCGGCGACCGGATCAGCAAGCGCGCCTTCCCGCCGCACCGGATCCTCGACCCCGCATACGGGCCGTTGGTCGCGGTGCGCATGCATGTGCTCACCCGCAAGACCCTGGGCGGTCTCGAGACCAACCTGGACGGGCAGGCGTTAACCGTTGGGGGAGAACCGATCCCGGGTCTGTATGCCGCGGGTGAGGTCGCCGGTTTTGGCGGCGGCGGGATGCATGGCTACCGCGCCCTCGAGGGATCCTTCCTCGGCGGCTGCCTGTTCTCCGGACGGGTGGCGGGTCGGGCCGCGGCCCGCGCCTGAGCACCCGTACCGCCAACACCCCGGGCCCGGGGCGGGCGGCTGCCCCAGAGGTACTAGAGGTACTGGCCGGTGCCCTGAATCGGGGTCGGCGCCCCACCGGGGCCACCTTGGCCACCGGCCGGCGAGCCCTCGGGATGACCAGCCGGCAGGCCGCGCCGCAACTGCTGCAACTGGTTCTGCGCGGCCATCTGCTGGGCGACCAGGGCCGCCTGGATGCCGTGGAAGAGCCCTTCGAGCCAGCCGACGAGTTGGGCCTGCGCGATCCGCAATTCGGCATCGCTGGGCGTGGTCCCTTCGCCAAAAGGAAGGGCCAGGCGGTCGAGTTCGTCGATGAGCTCGGGAGCCAGGCCGTCCTTGAGCTCGCTGATGGAACGTTGGTGGATCTGCGCCAACTTGGCCCGGCCGGCCTCATCGAGCGGTGCGCTGCGGACCTCTTCCAACAACTGCTTGATCATCGAGGCGACCCGCATGACCTTGGCCGGCTGCTCGACGAGATCGGCGGGATTGCGCTGCTCATCGTCGGCCACGCCCATCCCCTGAGGGGTCAACACCACGACCCGGTCGCCATCGGTGCTGGCGGCCACGGTGTCCTCGGGCTGTTCTGGCTGCTGCGTCATAAAGCCCCATCCTGCCAAAGCACGCGCCCACCGGACCCGGTGAGCACCGGGGCTGGGATCGCAGCGCCGTGATCGGGTCAGCTCAGGCGATCCCCATGCGCGCCTTGAGTGTGTCGCGCTTGTCCTCGAAGCGGCTCGCCTGCACCTCGAGGTTGTCCATGAAGGTCGCCAGCTCCTCGCGCGCCTGTTCGCCTTCGGCGCCGAGGCCCTCGATGTCCCAGACCTTCCAAAAGCGCAGCACCGGCGCCACCACTTCGTCGCGGTGCGAGCGCAGGTCATAGATGCCGGCCAGGGCGATCTCCACGGCCTTGCGCTGGAAGCCCGGTATGTCGGTGCCCGGCATCGCGAACCCGGTCACCACATCGCGAATCGCGCACATCGCCTGGTCGGGCGAGAGTTCCAAAGAAGCACCGAGCAGGTTGCGATAGAAGATCATGTGCAGGTTCTCATCGGCGGCGATGCGCTGCAGAAGCTGCTCGCACATCGGGTCCTGCGTGTACTTGCCGGTGTTGCGGTGGGAGATCCGGGTCGCCAACTCCTGGAAGCTGACATACGCCAGCGAACGCATCATGTCCCCGCTATGCGAGGACTCATAGCCCGTGGACGTATGGGTCATCCGGAAGCGTTCCAGCTCAACGGGATCCACCAGGCGCTTGACGGTCATATAGTCGCGCATCGCGATGGCGTGCCGGCCCTCCTCGGCGGTCCACCGGTGCACCCATTCGCCCCAGGCCTGGTCGCGGCCGAAGATGATGGCGATCTCGTGGTGATAGCTGGGCAGGTTGTCCTCGGTGAGCAGGTTGACGATGAGCGCGGAGCGCGCCACATCGCTGATCTCCGCATCATCCGGGCTCCAGGCGTCCCCGCCCATCAGCCCGTCGAAGTTCCGGCCGTCGGACCACGGCACATAGTCGTGCGGGAACCATTCCTTGGCGACCTTGGTATGCCGTTCCAGCTCGCCGGCCACTACCTGGTCGAGTTCGTTCAGCAGTTGCGTCTGCGTCAAGTCGGACGTGCTCATCGGCGTCATCCCTCGCGAGCGGTGGTGGCTGGTGCACTCCAGGGTATGGCGCGTCGCCCACTCGCGGCGCGTCAGTCCATACCCGGAACGCTCAGCGCACCAGAAGAAGCTTGCCGATGTGACCGCTCACCTCCAGATCGCGGTGCGCTTGCGCCGCCTGAGAGAGCCCGTATGTTGCGTGCACGATCGGCCGCACCCGGCCGGATTCCACCAAGGGCCAGACGTGTTCACGGACCGCGGCGACGATGGTCGCCTTCTCTGCGGTCGGGCGCGCGCGCAGGGAAGTGGCGATCACCGCGGCGCGCTTGGCGAGCAATGTGCCCAGGTCGAGTTCGGCGCTCTTGCCGCCCTGCAGTCCGATGACCACGAGCCGTCCGTTGTCGGCCAGCGCATCGACATTCCTGGCCAGATACTTGGCACCCATATTGTCGAGAATGACGTTGGCGCCGCGCTCGTCCGTGGCGGCCTTGACCACCTCGACGAAGTCCTCGTCGCGGTAGTTGATCAGGACCTCGGCGCCGAGGTCACGGCATACGTCGAGCTTGGCCTGGGTCCTCGCGGTGACCGCGACCCGTGCGCCGGCCGCGGTGGCGAGCTGGATGGCCATGGTCCCGATGCCGGAGGACCCGCCGTGCACCAGCAGCGTCTCGCCAGGCTGCAGATTGGCGGTGAGGAAGACATTCGACCAGACGGTGGCGCTCACCTCGGGCAGGGCCGCGGCCTCGATCAGTGAGACGCCGTCCGGCACAGGCAAGAGTTGGCCGGCGGGCACGCAGACGAGATCGGCGTAGCCGCCCCCGGACAGCAACGCACACACCTCATCGCCGACCTGCCAGCCGGTGACGCCCTCACCCAGCGCGTCGATAGTCCCGCTGACCTCCAACCCCGGGTATGCCGAGGCCCCCGGCGGCGGGGGATAGAAACCCTTGCGCTGCATGACATCCGCCCGATTCACCCCGGCAGCGGCCACCGAGATGCGGACCTCACCGGCGGCCGGTTCCGGATCCGCACACTCGGCCAGGACCAAAGCTTCCGGGCCGCCGGGCGAGGGGATGGTGATGGCCTGCATACGCGGATCGTATGGCGCGCCCGCCCGTCCGGGCCTATGGCGTCGGGGCCGGCGGCGCCGGCTCGCGACCCCCGATCCGGGCGGTCAGGGTCGCCGCCGCCTCGACGATCAACGCGGTGAGGCGTTCTTCCTGCCGGGGAGATACCTCGGCCGTGGGGAAGGTCAGGGCGAAGGCGCCGGCCGGGTGACCCATATGGTCGACCGCCGCCCGGGCCACCGAGGACAGGCCTGGGCTGACGATCTCCCGTTCGTCGGCCCAGCCGCGTGAGCGGCTCAGCGTGCACAGCTCGCGCAATTCCGAAAGCGCGGCCGGCCCACGGCCCTCGCGCTGGATCAACGGCTGGGGCAGCGAGTAGAGCGCCCGCAACTGCCGCCCCGGCAGCGCCGAGAGCAACGCCATCCCGCTCGCGGTCACCGAGGCGGGCAGCCGCACGCCGACATCCGTGACCAGCGGTGCGCGCCCGCGCGCCCGTTCCTCGATCAGGTAGAGGACGTCGGTGCCGTGCAGGACCGAGAAGTGTCCGGTAAACCCGGTCCGGTCCACCAGGCGCGCGAGGATTGGCCGGGCACGCCGCTGCAGCGGACCTTGGCGCGAATACGCCGAGCCGATTTCGTATGCCGATGGCCCCAGCCCATAGCGGCGATCCTCGGGCAGATGGCTGACGAAATGTCGGTCGGTGAGTACCCCCAACAGGTGATAGACGCTGGAGCGGGGCAGTCCCAGTTCACGAGAGATGGCGGCCGCCGGCATCGGTTCCCCGTGGGAGGCGAGGAGAGTGAGGATGTCCAGCGCGTGGGCCGCTGCGGGAGCATTGGTCACCGGGTCAGTTTGGCGCACGAGACCTGTGTTGTCTCGGTGGTGAGACGGCACGGCGAAGGAAAAATTCGCCAGGCACACCGCATACCGGCTTACATAAGAAATATGACGCAGGTAACGATCGGTGATAGCCCGCTGACCATCGACCAGGTAGTGGCGGTGGCCCGCGCCGGAGGGCCGAGTTCCGCGCCGTCGGGCGGCGTCGATGTGCAACTCGTCGTGAGCGATGCCGCGTGGCAGCGGGTTCGCGAGAGCCGCCAGGTGATCGAGGCGTTGGCCGAGGACACCATCGCTCATTACGGCGTGTCGACTGGTTTTGGTGCGCTGGCAACCCGGCACATCCCGCACGAGCAGCGCCGGCAGTTGCAGCTCGGATTGATCCGCTCGCACGCGGCCGGGTCCGGCCCCGAGGTCGAGCGCGAGGTGATCCGCGCTCTGATGCTGCTGCGCATCCAGACGCTGGCGACCGGCCGCACCGGCATCCGGGAAGAAACCCTGCGCGCATATGTCGCGCTGCTCAACGCCGGGATCACCCCGGTGGTCCGTGAATATGGCTCGCTCGGCTGCTCCGGGGACCTGGCGCCGCTCGCGCACTGCGCGCTGGTGCTCTTGGGCGAGGGGGAGGTCCGTGACGCCGCCGGTGAGTTGCTGCCGGCGGCCGATGCGCTGGCGGCGGCCGGGATCGAACCCGTGGAGCTCGCCGAGAAGGAGGGCCTGGCCCTCATCAATGGCACCGACGGAATGCTGGGCATGCTCTGCCTGGCGATTAACGACCTGCGGGCCCTGCTCACCACCGCGGATATCGCCGCGGCCATGAGCGTCGAGGGGCTGCTGGGCACCGACGACGTTTTCGCCGCGGACCTGCACGCCCTGCGGCCGCAGCCGGGGCAGGCGCTGAGCGCCGAGAATATGCGGAAGGTATTGGCGGACAGCGGGATCCGCGAGAGCCACCGCGATCCCCAGGCGTGCACCCGGGTGCAGGACGCCTACTCCCTGCGGTGCGCACCGCAGGTCGCCGGAGGTGCCCGGGACACCGTGGATCATGCGGCTCGAGTCGCCGGCTGGGAACTCGCCAGCGCCGTGGACAACCCGGTCGTCACCCTGGACGGTCGGGTGGAGTCGAATGGCAACTTCCACGGTGCGCCGGTGGCCTACGTCCTGGACTTCCTCGCCATCGTCGCCGCGGACGTGGCGAGCATCAGCGAACGGCGCACCGACCGCTTCCTCGACAAGGCCCGCAACCACGGCCTGCCGCCCTTCCTCGCCGACGACCCGGGCGTGGATTCCGGCCTGATGATCGCGCAGTACACCGCGGCCGGGCTGGTCTCGGAGTTGAAGCGGCTCGCCACGCCGGCGAGCGTGGACTCCATACCGAGCAGCGCGATGCAGGAAGACCACGTCTCGATGGGCTGGGGTGCCGCCCGCAAGCTGCGTCGCTCCGTGGCCGCGCTCCAGCAGGTCCTGGCCATCGAATTGCTTACTGCCGCACGGGGACTCCAGCTGCGTGCGCCGTTGACACCGTCCCCCGTCTCCAGTGCCGTCATTGAGGCCTTGAATGCGGTGTCCGACACCTCCCCGGGCACCGACCGCTTCCTGGCGCCGGATATTGCCGGTGCGGTGAATGCGGTGACTGCCGGAGCCGTGGTGAGCGCTGCCGAGGGCGTTGTCGGCCCGCTGAATTGAGGCCCTCGGCTCGCGCTCAGCGAGTCACGCTCGCCGGGTGACCGTGGGCTCGCGCCGGATCGCCAGCGCGGCGATCGCGGCGGCGATCAGGGGCACCCCCACCAGGGTCGCCAGCAGCGAGAGGGTCGGTATGCCGATCGTCGGGGACAGGTGATCCAACATCTGGAGCTGTTCCAAAAATTTGAACATCAGCTATTATTGAACGATGCTGATGGACAATGAGGCGAGTGCTGGTGCGGACCTGATGGCCCGCGCCACGTCCATGCTCACGGCTGTAGGCGTCCCGGTGGCGCCGACCCGGACGGGATTCCTCGTGATTAAGGGCAGCCCCCAGGATCACGTCTTCGAGTTGCGCTTGGCGAGTTTCACCAAGGGTGCTTTGCCACCCGCGGTGTCCCCGGAGGGGTCTGGCATCGTCTGGGTGTTCGAGGAGGTGAACGAGGCGCTGGCGACGCGGTTGCGCGCCGGCGAGGTGAACTACCTTGACTCGCGCGGCAACGCCCTGCTCATCGACAAGGGCCTGCGAATCGACATTCAGGGGCGCACCAGTACGCGCCTGAGTTTCACCCCGATCCCGGTGACGTGGGACGTCGAAAGGGCCTCGGATCGCCCTGGGGGAGAACGTGTTTCGGCTGGGGCCTTCGGTTGGGCCGGGGTTCCGGTGGTACTTGCTTTGATGGTCCATCCCGAACTGTGCCGCGCGAGCCTGCGGGAGATTCAGGCGCAGACACCAGCATCGCTGGGAACGGTCCAGCGAGTCGTGCGTGGACTCGAGAGGGGTGGGTACCTCGAGACGGGCCCCGAAGGTCGGGTGCTCTGGGGTCGGGGCATGCTGGACCGCTGGACCGAGGCATGGCTGACGAGAATGACGACCCGGCTCCAGGGGCCGCGCTTCGCGCCCGGCCGGTCGCTGCATGCCTTGAGTGACGACGAGCGGATCGCCTTGGGTTGCAGCATCAGCGGGGAAGCCGCGGTCGACCTGATGGGAATGGGCCTGCGTTCGGTCACCACCCTGCTGTATACCGACGAGCAGCCCCCGGCGTCGGCGATCCTCGGGCTGCGACTGCGTGCCGATCCTGCCGGCAGTCTTGAGATCCGCCGCCCGGTCTGGAGCGAGTCAGTACACCAGGGGATCTACGCGCCAAGCCCCGTCGTACGCGCCGACCTCCTGGCGCTCAAGGACCCCAGGGCTACCCAACTCGCCCGCGAATTGGAGGAAACCGATGACGTTCTACGACGTCTCCTCGAAGTCTGAGGCATTAGGCAACACAGTGCGGGCGCTGGCAAGAGTTAGCGAGGTGCTGGAGGCGCGCGGCGCTCGGTGGATTGTCATCGGCGCCTTGGCGAGGGAACTAGCGGTGACCCTGCGGATCGATTCCACCCGCCATCGACGGACCGGGGATCTGGATATCGCTGTGGCACTGGGGGATGTAGGTGAGGTGGCTGCGCTGATCGAGGAACTAGGCGGGAGGCAAGTTCATCGACATTGCGTGGAGATCAGTGGCACCCATGTCGATCTCGTTCCCTTTGGGGGTGTCGAAGAGGGCCGGGTTGTCTCGTGGTCCGACGGTGCCTCGTTGGATGTCACGGGCCTCGCCGAGGCGGCCTCACAACCAGACGAGGTGCAGGTAACCGCAGACCTGAAGGTTCCGGTGGCGTCGATCCCGGCCCAGATAAATCTGAAGCTCGTGGCCCGGCGGGATCGTCATCACGACCACGGGACCAAAGATGGCGTGGACCTCGGCTACCTGCTCGACGGGTGGACCCATGAGCCCTTGGCTGATGCGGTGTGGGCCGACGAAGACGCGATCTCCTGGGCCGAATACGACCCTCACCGGGCGGCGGCATACAAGCTCGGGCGGGAGGCCGGCGCCCTACTCGGTTCGCAGGCCCGCAAGGCTGTGCTCGCAGTCTTGGAGGATCCGCGCTCTCGGGACCACCTCGCACTGAACCTAGGCATCCGGGAGGGGACCGAGCGACTCGCGGCTTGGCGTGCGGGCTTCCAATCAGTTCTCTGAGATCACCGCTGCCGGATAGGGCGGGAGCGCCCGATCGATCAGGGGGCGGGGATGGGGGTCTCGCGGCCTGAGGCAGGATCGGGGCATGGTCCGTCGTCCGGATGGCTTCCACCGGCCCAGTTGGTTGCGCATGTGCGCGTGGGGCGCGTTCGTGTGCGTCATTCCGTCGGCCGTATGGCGCGTGCTCATGATCGTCGGCGCGATGCCGGGGACGGGGGAGCTACGCGCATACGAACTCGGTGACAAACCCGCGCTGGCCTATGCGTATGTCGGTGCGCTGAGCGCGATCCAACTCGCTTGTGGCTTTCTCGCTGTCGGTCTGGTTCGGCCGTGGGGCGAGCGGGTACTCGGCCGGCGGGTCCCGGTAGCGCTGCCCGTCATCCTCGGCAGCCTGGGCGGGCTGGCGGTGATCTGGCTCTTCAATATCTCGATGGTGTGGGCGCTGGTCCACGGGCGACGGCCCGACGCCGGTCATACGTCGGGCGCGCCGCTCTTCGTCATGGTGTGGTGCTACTTGCCGATTCTGCTGTGGGACCGCTGGTGCTCGCCTCGGTATGGGGCTACGCCCGCGCCCGGGCCACCCGCTAGAAGTCGGTGCGGTTCATGGCGCCGTCGGTGACCGTGAAGTCGTCGAGTTCGCCACCCACCGTGTTCAGGTATGCCGCGAGGTCCGGCTCCCGAGGTCCGCTTGGCCCGACCTCGTGGTCCATGTCGAGGATCTGCCCGACGGTTCCGTCGCCCTGCGGGGCGAGGTCCATGACCGCGCCATTGCCGCCACCGTCGGAGTCCAGGCACAACCAGCTCTGATGCCACCACACGGGCGCCATCTGCGGCGACGGCTCGGAAGGGGTCCGGTCGGCCAGTTCGCCATCGGCGAGCAATTGTCGCCAGTCGGCGGTTTCGTTCACGATCCGCTCGCAGGAGAGCAGTTCCCCCCGCGGCCACGAACCTTCCGGGGCGCCGTCATGGCGCAGGAGCGACTCCCGCAGTTGATCGGGCAGGGTCACCCCGAGCTGGGTCGCCAGGGCATCGATGGCCTCCGGCGTCGCCGGCGGATTCAGTTGATCCGCAATACCATTGGTGGAATACCACTGCTCGATGGCATCCCAGGCGGTCTTGATGTCCACGTCTCCCCAACTCCCTCGTCGGTGTCCGTTCCGATCCCAGTCTGACAGTCAGTCCATGCCGTTGAGCGGGATTTCGCCGACTGCCGCGCCCACCTGGCGCGCGGTTTCGATCTGCTGCGCGAGGCGGCGCAGGATCACCAGCACTGGGTCGATGAGCACGGTGCCGAGCACCACTGTGCGCAGTGCATCCGCGACGCTCGCGCTGTCCAGGGCGTCTGCGACGTCGACCGCGGCGACTTCGCGCATGGCCGCCGCATAAGCCAGCAATTCGTCTCGCGAGAGTCGCAGGCCCGCGGCGCGGGCGTCAGCGACAGCCGCGGCCAATGAACCGATCAGCGGGGTGTCCCACCGCTGCCAGCCAGCCTCCGCGAGCAAGGCCCGCATCTCCTCGACATCGTCCGCCGGCTCGACCGGCAGGGGGAGGGCGTCGTGGGCGATCCGCAGGACATCGCTCGGGGACTCGGGTGGGTCATCCAGGGCGCCGAGGACCGCGCGCACCCCGGCGATGCCGAGGCCACCGGAGGTGAGCAGCGCGCGAATGAGACGCACGCGCTCGACGTGGGTCTCCGCATACTCCGCACGGGTGCGCGCAGTGGCCACGCCCGGCATGAGCAGGCCCTCGCGCAAGTAGTACTTCAAGGTCGGCACGGACACGCTCGTGGCCTCGGATAGTTCCGAGATGCGCATCGATCCTCCGGACGGGTTGACATCGGATAGTCACACTATCCAAACTGGAACTATTCGGTAGTTCCACTATCCAATCCGTGGAGAGTCTCATGACTGACCGCAACACCCACGCTTACGAGGGCGACATCGTGCTCTTCCTCATCGGCATGCGCATCCACCGCCCATGGCGGGTCAATATCGTCGGACGCGCCTTCACCGCGATGCCCAAGCTCATCGCAGAGCTGGAGGAGGCCCAGGCCGCGGCCGCCGCGGGTGCCGGGCCCGACCTCGGCTATCTGGGCGGCCGATTGATCCTCGATGGCCTACATCCGACCGTGATCCAGTTCTGGCGCACCACCGAGGACCTCTATGGCTATGCCGCCAGTGACGACACTGGTCACCGCGCGGTCTGGCGGGACTTCTACCGCTATGCCAAGGCTGATCCGCGGGCGATGACGCTCTGGCACGAGACCTATGCCATACCTGCGGGTGCCCACGAGTCGATCTACCTCGGCCCGGAGCAGAAGTTTGGGCTCGCCGGCCTGGCCGGTGCCATTCCGGTGGGCCGGCGCGGTGAGCGGGCGGCCACCCGGATGCGCCAGCGAGACCGGGCCGGCCAGCTCGCCTAAGTCGCGGACGCCGCATACCGGGCAAAGGCGGGCCGCTGTCACCGCCGCTGCTTGCCGGGTGGTCTCAGATGCGAGATGGTGACCAGGATCTCGGCTACACCCCGGGCCGTTCGGCGCGGGATGCTGGGAGGGACCGGAAGATCACCCACGGCTGTCAAAGGAGACCCCCATGGAAGGTGCGCGTCCCGTCCGCGCCGCGCGCGGCACTGAGTTGACCGCTCGCCAGTGGAGCACCGAGGCCCCCCTGCGGATGCTTCAGAACAACCTCGACCCGGAGAACGCCGAGCGCCCCGACGACCTGGTCGTCTATGGCGGCACCGGCCGGGCCGCCCGCGACTGGCGCTCGTATGACGCCATGGTCCGCACCCTGACCACCCTCGCGCCCGACGAGACCATGCTCGTGCAGTCGGGTCGACCGGTCGGGGTCTTCCGCACCCACGAATGGGCCCCCCGGGTGCTCATCGCCAACTCCAACCTGGTCCCCGACTGGGCGAACTGGCCGGAGTTCCGGCGCCTGGAGCACATGGGCCTGACCATGTATGGCCAGATGACCGCCGGCTCCTGGATCTACATCGGCACCCAGGGCATCGTCCAGGGCACCTATGAGACCTTCGCCGCGATCGCCGAGAAGCGCTATGGCGGCACCCTCGCCGGCACCCTCACCCTGACCGGCGGCTGCGGCGGTATGGGCGGTGCCCAGCCCCTCGCGGTGACCCTCAACGACGGCGCCTGCCTGATCGTCGACGTCGACCCGGCCCGCCTGCACCGACGTGTCGAGCACCGCTATCTCGACGAGGTCGCCGACGACCTCGACGACGCGATCGCCAAGGTGCTCAAGGCCAAGGAGGAGCGCCGCGGCTGGTCGGTCGGTGTGGTCGGCAATGCCGCCGAGATCTTCCCCGAGCTGCTGCGTCGCGGCGTGCCGATCGACATCGTCACCGACCAGACCAGCGCCCACGACCCGCTGTCCTACCTGCCGATCGGCATCGAGCTCGACCAGTGGTCGGAGTATGCCGAGAAGAAGCCCGAGGAGTTCACCGACCGGGCCCGCGAGTCCATGGCCCGCCACGTCGAGGCGATGGTCGGCTTCCAGGACGCCGGGGCGGAGACCTTCGACTATGGCAACAGCATCCGCGACGAGGCCCGGATGGGTGGCTATGACCGGGCCTTCGCCTTCCCCGGGTTCGTGCCGGCATACATCCGGCCGCTCTTCTGCGAGGGCAAGGGCCCGTTCCGCTGGGCCGCCCTGTCCGGTGACCCCAAGGACATCGCCGCCACCGACAAGGCAGTGCTCGACCTTTTCCCGGACAACGAGCGCCTGCACAAGTGGATCAAGGGCGCCCAGGAGCGCATCTCCTTCCAGGGCTTGCCGGCTCGGATCTGTTGGCTCGGCTATGGCGAGCGCGACAAGGCCGGTCTGGCGTTCAACGACCTGGTCGCTTCCGGCCAGGTCAGCGCGCCCATCGTCATCGGTCGCGACCACCTCGACTGCGGCTCGGTCGCCAGCCCCTACCGGGAGACCGAGGCCATGCTCGACGGCTCCGACGCGATCGCCGACTGGCCGCTGCTCAACGCCCTCACCGCCACCAGCTCCGGGGCGACCTGGGTGTCCCTGCACCACGGTGGCGGCGTCGGCATCGGCCGCTCGATCCACTCCGGGCAGGTCTCGCTCGCCGATGGCACGCCGCTGGCCGCGGAGAAGCTCGCCCGGGTGCTCACCAATGACCCCGGTATGGGCGTGATCCGCCACGTCGACGCCGGCTACGACCGCGCCGACGAGGTCGCTCGCGAGCGCGGTGTCCGGATCCCGATGCAGGAGAGCTGAGTTCATCACGTGACGGCTGAGACAGTCGCCGCATTCGAGGCGATGTGGGCGGACCTGGCCGGCATCGGGCGGGACCAGCAGAGTGGCGGTTACCGCCGGTTTGCCTGGAACCGAGCCGATGCCGACCTGCGCGAATGGTTCGCTGGCGAGGCGCAGCGGCGGGGTCTTGACCTCGTCGAGGACCGGATGGGCAACCAGTGGGCCTGGTGGGGTGATCCCGATGCCGCACCAGGCACCGGTCTCGTGGTGGGCAGCCACCTCGACTCGGTCCCGGACGGGGGTGCCTATGACGGTCCGCTGGGCGTGGTCAGCGCCTTCCTCGCCCTGGATCTGGCGCGCGCGCAAGGCCTGACGCCCAGCCGGCCGATCGCGGTGGCGAACTTTGTGGACGAGGAGGGGGCCCGGTTCGGGATCGCGCTGGCCGGCTCCCGGGTGATCACCGGCCTGCTGGACGCCGACCGCGCCCGGGCGTTGACCGACGCCGATGGGATCACCATGGCCGAGGCGATGCGCGCGGCCGGACGCGACCCGGCGGCCATCGGCCCGGATCCGGAAACCCTGCGCCGGGTGGGCACCTATGTCGAATTGCACGTGGAACAGGGCCGCGCGATGGCGGACCTGGACAGTGCGGTGGCGGTGGGCACCGACATCTGGCCGCACGGGCGTTGGCGCATCGACCTGCCCGGTGAAGCCAATCACGCCGGCACCACCAACCTGGGCGATCGCCGCGACGCGATGCTCTCATTGGCCAGCGTGGTCCAGGAGGCGCGCACGGCCGCGGAGCGCCGGGGCTGCCTGGCCACCATCGGCAAGGTGGAGTTGGTCCCGGGCGGGATCAACGCCATACCCAGTGCGGCGACCGGTTGGCTCGATGCACGCGGCGCGGACCCGGATGCGGTGCGGGCCGCGGTCGCGGACATCACCGCGGCTGCGGAGTCCTTCGGCGGTCAGGTGCGCGAAGAGTCCTGGACTCCGGTGACCGCCTTCGACGCGACCCTGGCCAGCCGATTGCAGGGGCGACTGCGCGACATACCGGAGCTGGGGACGATTCCCGCCCTGGGCACCGGGGCCGGGCACGATGCCGGGGTGCTCACCCAGGCGGGGATCGAGTCCGCGATGCTCTTCGTGCGCAATCCCACCGGGGTGTCTCACGCCCCCGCGGAGTATGCGCGCGAGGCAGACTGTGCGGCAGGCATCGTCGCGCTCGCGGCGGTCATCGACGACTTGGCAGGGGGCAGCAGATGACGGCGATTTGGGCACGGCACGCCCGCCTCCCCGAGGGGACGGTCCCGCGGGTTCGCATCCTCATGGACCAGGGGCGGATCACCGAGGTCATCCCGCGGGTGGAGCCGGAGGCCGACGACATCCGGCTCGGGCTGGTGCTGCCGGGCGTCGCCAATGCTCACTCGCACGCTTTCCATCGGGCGCTGCGCGGCCGGGTCCAGGACACCGCCGGCGGCAACTTCTGGACCTGGCGCGACACCATGTACTCCTTCGCGGAGCGGCTCACTCCGGATACCTATTTCGCTCTGGCG
>CAKZIH010000220.1 GCA_936931335.1 uncultured Nostocoides sp.
GATCTGGACCCAGATCTGGTCCAACAACCCCACCGAACGCCTCAACCGGGAGATCCGCCGCCGCACCGACGCCGTGGGAATCTTCCCCACCCGCACCGCGATCGTCCGCCTCGTAGGCGCCGTCCTGGCCGAGCAGACCGACGAATGGGCCGAAGGACGCCGCTACCTCGGCCTCGAGGTCCTCGCCCGCTCCCGCATCACGATCGTGCCGCCAACAGACCCGGAGATCGGAACCGATGCCCTCCCAGCACTGACCGCCTAACCACAACAAGGAGAACGCAGCGCTACACCACTACCAGGGACTTGACCGTCGCCAAGCGCCTGCGCAGGCTCGCCAGGCCTTCGGCAAGCTGCTGCAGTACGCCACTCGCTGACTCCTGCCCGGGGCTTACCACCCGCGGGCGCGGGGTCAACTCAGCGTCAGGAGGTGGGCCCGCCACGGCGAAGCAGGCGCGCAGGTGCTTGTTGCAGCGTCGGCGGCGGGACCCGTTGGCATCCCGAGGACTAACCACGGCTCCATACACTGAGCAGATGACCACGGCCGCGGCCCTCCAGGCGTCCCAGCGGGTGCGCTTCTGCCGTTCGGCAGACGGGACGAGGATCGCGTATGCCGTGCACGGCCACGGCCCGCCGCTGCTGCTCGATGCGTGCTGGCTCAGCCACCTCGAGTACGACTGGCAAAGCCCGGTTTGGCGCCACTACCTGGTCGAATTGGGCCGAGTAGCGACCGTGGTGCGGTTCGACGAGCGCGGGCACGGCATGTCGGATCGCGATACGACCGATTTCAGTCTCGAGCGGCGCATCGAAGACTTGGAGGCCGTCGCGGACAACGCGGGCCTCGGCCGGTTCGCGCTGATGGCGATGGCCCAGGGCGGCCCGGTGGCCCTGCACTTCGTGCACCGTCACCCCGACCGGGTGGCGAGGCTCATTTGCGCAAGTACCTACGCCGCGTCATTACGACATGTGACCGACGATGACCGGGCTCTGGAGGACGCGTTCCAGGCGATGATCCGCGCCGGCTGGGATCGTGCCGACCCGCTCTTTCGCCGGGTATTCACGTCGATGATGATCCCCGATGCTACCGAGGAGCAGATGGCCTGGCTCGACGAACTGCACCAGCGCTCGGCGTCCGCACGCACGGCATATGCATCACGGGTGGAGAGGGGACGCGCGGATGCGACCGGAGTCCTTGCCGATCTCAGCGTCCCGACCCTCGTCATCCACTCCCGGCACGAGCGGATGAACGACTTCGAGCACGGACGATTCCTCGCGGCCGCTATTCGTGACGCGCGGCTGGTGCCCCTCGACAGCCGAAACCACATCCTCTTGGAGGACGAGCCGGCCTGGCCGGTCTTCGTCCGTGAGGTGACAGCCTTCCTCGCCGAGGATTCCACCGTGGAGACGGGCCTCTCCCGCGACGATCTGCGCTCCTTGTCGGCTCGCGAGATGGAGGTGCTTCGTCTGGTCGCGCACGGGCAGGACAACTCCACGATCGCCGCCGAATTGCACCTCAGCATCCGCACCGTCGAGCGCCACTTGCAGCGGACCTACGCAAAGCTCGGACTGTCCGGTCCGTCCGCCCGCGCTGGAGCCGTGGCACGTCTGCTTGGCTCCCGGCCGACTGCGCGCTGACCGGCGTCGCGGCTCACGGCCGCGACCCCAGGTTGGGTGCTGGCGCCCTATGTCGACCGCCGAACACCGGCCTACCGTCACAGATACGGACTCGGGGATTCATCACACGGCAGGAGCGCGGCATGACCAAGGCAGCCATCAGCCTCACGACCGGTCTCGAGGACCCCGAGAAGGTCACCGTCGCCTTGCTCGTCGCCGTCGGTGCCGCCGAATCGGGCCGACCGACCCTGATCTTCCTCACCAAGGAAGCCGTGCGCCTCGCCATTCCCGGTCATGCCCGAGCAGTCGCCTGCGAGGGCTGTCCGCCGCTGGACACCCTGATGCAGCGGTATGCAGCCGCCGGAGGCACGCTGATTGCGTGCGGAATCTGCGTGGATGCCAAAGGAATTGACGGCGATGACCTGATCGCCAATGCGACCAAGGCAGGCTCGGTCCAGTTGTGGGAGTGGATCGGCGACGACGCCGCGACCACCTTCAGCTTCTGAGCTCCGGAGACGGTGCCGTGTTCATTTCGACCAGTCCGACCGCGGACAGCGAGCCCGCCTTTGCGGCCTATGTGGACAGTCAGCGCGGATTCTGGGGCTTCGTGCCCGATTACACCGGCTGCTTCGCGAACCAACCCGATATTGCGACCGCGTGGATCGCCCTCGCAGCGGCGGTGCGAGCGACCATGGATCGGCGGCGGTTCGAGCTGGTCACCATCGCGGCGGCGCGGGCGCGGGGCTCGGCGTATTGCACTGCCGCGCACGCGAAGATGCTCCAAGAGGTCTGCGACGACGAGGCGACACTGCGCGGGCTCGCTGCGGACCCGAGCGGCGGTCAGTTGTCCCCCGTCGACGCCGCCATCTATCGATTCGCGGTCAAGGTGGCGACCGCTCCGGGGTCGGTGACCCACTCGGAGATCGAGGAGCTACGCGCGCTCGGTCTGGCCGACGCCGAGATCGCGAGCATTACGTATGCCGTGGGCGTGCGTCTGTTTTTCACCACCGTTCTCGACGCGCTCGGGGCTCAACTCGATCCCGAGATCGTGGCGGGATTCGATGAGGAGTTCCTCGCCTTCGTGACCGGGGCCCGTTGACGAACGGGCACGACAGATAGCACCAAGGTCGACTCGCGGTGCCTGCCGTTCCGTCCAGTGCGGCCCGAGGGTCGGTCCTCCCGAGGTGGCTGGGCTTCGACCCCCACGGCGCCGGGACTGCGGTGCAGGATTCATTTCGTCGGCGCCATCCCAGCAACTGCTCCGCCCGCCATCGGACAATCGAAGCCGACGGCGACCTCACACAGCCCGTCGGTAGTGCATCGCGACCGCGCCATTGCTGAACTGCTCCGCCGAGATCAACTCGAGGCCGCGAGTGCTAGGGAGGCCACCGGCATACAGCGTCGGGCCGTGGCCCGCGATCCGGGGGTGCACCAGGAATTTGTACTCGTCGATGAGATTCAGCCGGTCCAACTGGTTGGCCAAGGACGCGCTGCCGAGGAGCACCCCGTGCGGAGTGGTGCGTTTGAGCTCCCGCACCGCCGCACCCAGGTCACCGGTCACGTGGTGGCTATTGGTCCAGGGGAAGTCGGTGCGGGTGGTGGACACGACATACTTCGGCTTGGCGTCGATTTTAAGGGCCCACTCGCGCATCGCCGCGGGCGCATCCACGTCACCGCGCGCGACCGCCGGCCAATAGTCCTCCATCAGCTCGTATGTCGTGCGGCCCCACAACATCGCCCCGCTCTAGTCCAGGAGTCGAGTGAAGTGGGCATGCGTCTCGTCGTCGACGATGCCCTCCTCGTGGTCGATGCAGCCGTCCAGGGTCACATTGATGCTGAACGTGAGCAGTCCCATGCACCGACTTTAGGGGTCGGACCAGCGGACGCGCGTGGACTCAGTCGCGGCGGGACACGTCGACACCGAGCGCATCGGCCATACGTTCCGCGGCGTCGGCTTCCTCGGTGCGGCCGGCGCGGCGGAGGGAGCGGACGAGCAGGAGCACGGCATACGCATTGCCTGGATCGCCCTTGAGGATCTCGCGCGCGGTCTCGGCGGCCCGCGTCAGTTGAGCGGAGTGAAAATAGCTGCGCGCCAGGAGTTCTCGCGCTTCGCCAGTGCCGGGTTCGGAGCCGAAGTGCGCCAGCAGATACTCCAGCGCCTGGCCCGCCTCGACATAGTCGCGAGCGTCGAAGAGTTGCTGCGCCCACTGATAGATCGCATAGGGCTCCCGCGCTGGTAGCCGCTCCTCGATCGAACTCATGCCTGCCCCTTCCCCGAGCCAGCGCCTGCGCCCGGTCGCTCGGCGCGCCGGACGCCCCAGTCCGCCGCTCCTGCCAGCCTCTCATCCCGGCCGGGCGCCGGCGGTCAGAGGCGGGTGGCAGGCGGCGGACGGGGCGGATCCGGCCGCACCCCACGGGGAGGGTCAGCTGGGCTTAGGGGCTCCCGGCCGGGCATAGCGCAGCCAGATCAGGATGGTGCACATCATCGCCCAGGCGACGCCGATCCAATAGAAGGTGGTCGGGCCGAAGGTGGTGACCCCGACCCCGAAGAAGAACGGCCCGAAAGCCGCGATCGCCGAGGTCCAGCCGATCACCCCACCGGCCTGCCGGCGCTCGAAGATCATCGGCATCTGCTTGAAGGTCGAGGCATTGCCGATCCCGGAGAAGAGGAAGATCGCCAGCATCCCCCACAGGAAGTGGTTGAAGTCGCCCTTGAGCGCCGCCGCCGAGGAGTAGTCGGGGGTCAGCGCCGGGATCGTATAGATGATCGAGGCGATCAGTCCGATGCCGGAGACCAGCGACCAGCGCGCGCCGCCCATCCGGTCGGTCAGCGGGGAGAAGAGCACCCGGGCGCCGGCGCCGATCAACGGGCCGAGGAAGACATATTTCACCGGGTCGGGCACGGCATAGCCGTCGATGAGTAGCTTGGCCGCGGCGCCGGTGCCGGAGATCACCTGCTCATTGCCGGAGCCGAAGAGGTTGGACATCAGCAGGCCGAACTGCGCCGCGAGCCCCGAGAAGGTGCCGAAGGTCATGATGTAGATCAGCGTCATCAACCAGGTGTCCTGGTTGGCGAAGATGTCGAACTGCTGCTTGATATTGGCCTTGACCGGCACCGACTTGAGCATCGTCCAGGCGAGCACCGCGCCGATGACCATCAGCGGGATCCAGACGAAGGCGGCGTTCTGGTACCACACCGTCTTGTCCGGCTTGCCCGGCGTCTTCAGCAGCTGCGACCCACCGAAGATCGCCAGGCCCGACATGGCAATCAGGTATGGCGTGAGCAACTGCACCACGGACACCCCGAAGTTCCCCAGTCCCGCCTGCAACCCCAGCGCGGTGCCCTGCATCCGGCGCGGGAAGAAGAACGAGGTGGAGGGCATGAAGCCGGAGAAGACACCACCGCCGATGCCGGCGAGGAAGGCGAGGACCATCAGCTCCCAATAGGGCGCGGTCGGATGCTGCACGCGCACCCCCCAGCCGAGCGTCGAGGCGACGAGCAGCAGGGTGGACAGCGAGACCATCTTGCGGGTGCCCATGATCGGCGGCAGCACCATCCATAGCAGCCGGAAGATCCCGGCGGCCAGGCCGGGCATGGCGGCCATCCAATAGAGCTGGCTCTTGCTCCAGCCATACCCCAGCGCATTGAGCTTGGGGATGATCGCGCTCGGCAAATACCAGGCGATGAAGGCAAGGGTCAGGCAGAAGGTTGTGATCCACAGGGTGCGCCAGGCGAGGCCCTTGTCCCAGCGGGCCTCATCCTCCGGATCCCACGCCTGCAGCCATTCGCCGCTGCTGCGGGTTGCCGTCGTACTCATCGAATCTCCTTGCGGTCTCATGGGGTGGGCGCCGGGCTCTCGATATGACGGGCGAGCTCGGGGGTCTGCTGGTGGAGCATGTGGACGACGGTCCAGTGCATCCACAGCGCACAGATCGCGGTCAGCAGGAAGAGCACGAAGAAGGTCGAGGAGGGGAAGCCGGACCACACCTTCGTGTAGGCGAACAATGGCGGCAGCACGAAGCCGCCGAGCCCGCCGAACATTCCGACCAGGCCGCCGACGGAGCCGACATTGTCGGGGAAGTACTCCGGGATGTGCTTGTAGACCGCGGCCTTGCCGACGCCCATGGCACACCCGAGCAGGAAGACGATGATCGCGAACGGGATCAGACCCATCGCATAGGCGAGGTGCTCGCTCTGGCTGCCGTCGGGGTGGGTGATGACGAGATGCCCGTTGGGCATCATCAGGATTCCCGTGGTCAGCAGCATCACGCCGAAGGTCCAATACATCACCCGCCGCGCGCCCCAGCGGTCGGAGATGGCGCCGCCGAGGGGACGCAGCAGGGACGCCGGGAAGATGAAGGTCGCCGTCAACAGCGCCGCCTCTCGCAGGCTGACGCCGAAGTTGTCGATGTAGTACTTCGGCAGCCAGGCGGAGAGCGCGACATAGGCACCGAAGACGGCGGCGTAATAAAGGCTGAACCGCCAGACCCGGATGTGCCGCAACGGCGCCAACATCTCGCGCATGGACTTGCCCGCCCCGGCGGCCCGGTCGTGACGCGGGACGATGACCAGCGTCAGGGCCGCGACCACGACCAGCGCGACCGAATAGATGGCCGGGAAGATCCGCCAGCCGCCCTTGAAGATTCCGAAGTAGACGTGCCCCGCGGTCCCCGCAATCAGCGAGGGGACCAGGACGACGAGCAGCTTGGTGACCGAGGCGCCGACATTGCCCGCGCCGAAGAGACCGAGCGCAAAACCCTGGCGGTCCTTGGGGAACCACGCCGCATTCCAGGCGACCCCGACGCTGAACAGGTTGCCCGCGAAGCCGACGAGGAAGGCGAGGACGAGCAGGGCGCCATACGAACCGACCTGGCTGAGGAAGAAGCACGGGATCGCGGTCAGCAGCAGCATCGCGATGGTGACCACGCGCCCGCCGACCCGGTCGGTGAGCATCCCCGCGGGCAGCCGCCACAGCGAGCCGTTGAGCACCGCGACCGCGCTGACCCAGGCGAGTTGCGGGTCGGTCAGACCCAACTCCTTCTGGATCGGGACACCGAGGACGCCAAACATCAGCCACACCGCGAACATGAGTGTGAAGGCGATGAACGACATCGTGAGAACGCGGTTCCGGCCGTCTCCGGTCCCCGCGGGGGCAGTGCTCATGGCTCTCCTGGGCGTGCTCGTCCCTTTTAGGGGATTCGATCCTTTTATCATCCGCAAGCGCGAGCGTACTCCTCTCTGGACCCCACCCTCGACCAGGTCCTGAATCGCGCATAAACCGCGACGTCAACGTCCAAAGCGGGTGTGGTTTGATGGGCGGAGCAAATCCGCTAAATCCGGTGAGAGGAGCCCGTATGACGCCGCGTCGCCTCGCGTCGAATCCGGTCGACCTCCTCGACTCGCCGGTCCGGCGTGCGCTCGTGGACACCCTCGCCACCGCCGCCCAAGCCGACCCCGACTATCGCGGGGCGACGGCCGCCGAGCTCGCGGTCGCCCGCGATCTGCATGTGACGACGGTCCGCTTCCACCTCGACCAGCTCGTCGCAGCCGGCATCCTGCGCTCGCACTTCGAGCGAACCGCCCGCGCCGGTCGCCCGAACAAGCTCTATTCCGTCGCTCCGGGGACGATCGACCCGTCGCGGGCATCGGATGCCGCGGCCTACCGCGCCTTGGCCGGCCTGCTCGCCTCGACATTCATCCGCGCCGCGTCCGGCGAACTCACCCCGGCCGAGGCGGGCCAGGAGTGGGCGCGCAAGCACGTGCCGCCGGTCACCTCCGGACCGGCCCGGACTCCCGGGCAATGGCTGGCCAAGCTCGGCCGGATGGTCGACGTCCTGCGCGGCTGGGGCTACACCCCTCAGGTCTCGACCGGCACCGACGGTCGGGAGGTCGCCGTCACCCTGGTCGACTGCCCCTTCCTCGACCTCGCCAAGGACAACCCCGCGGTCGTCTGCAATATCCACCGCGGACTGATCGTCGGGACCATGGCCCAACTCGGCGAGAGCGATGCCGAGGTGAGCCTCGAGCCCTTCGTCGAGCCGAATCGCTGCCTCGCCCACATCCGCACCCGCGCCTCCTTCAGCACCGCCGATCCCACCACCGACCCTCGAGGAGAACTCCCATGAGTACCCACAATCCGCCGGTGGGGATGGACGGCCCGCTCTCCGATGCCCTCGTCGGGACCCGCCGCTTCTTCACCAAAGCGACTGTCTCCGAAGACAAGCGGACGATGTATGCCGAGGGCGGTCGCGCCGGCGACGCCTTCTATCGGGACCGCTGGAGCCACGACAAGGTGGTCCGCTCGACGCACGGTGTCAACTGCACCGGCTCCTGCTCGTGGAAGGTCTATGTCAAGGACGGGATCATCACCTGGGAGGCGCAGCAGACCGACTACCCGTCGACCGGTGCCGACAAACCGGAATACGAGCCCCGCGGCTGCCCGCGAGGTGCGGCGTTCAGTTGGTACACCTACTCCCCCACGCGGGTGCGCTATCCATACGTCCGCGGGGTGTTGCTCGACCTCTTCCGCGAGGCGAAGGCCGCGGTCGGCGGCGACCCGGTGGTGGCCTGGGCCTCTATCGTCCAGGACCCCGAGAAGGCGGCGCGCTACAAATCGGCGCGCGGCAAGGGCGGACTGGTGCGGGCGACCTGGGCCGAGGTCGTCGAACTCGTCGCGGCGGCGCACGTCTACACCGTTAAGCGCTGGGGTCCGGACCGGATCGCCGGCTTCTCCCCGATCCCCGCGATGTCGCCGGTCTCCTATGCCTCCGGCGCGCGCTTCCACGAGCTCATCGGCGCCCCGATGCTCTCCTTCTACGACTGGTATGCCGACCTGCCCAATGCCTCGCCGCAGATGTTCGGCGACCAGACCGATGTGCCGGAATCGGGCGACTGGTGGGATGCGGGCTACCTGATCATGTGGGGCTCCAATGTCCCGCTGACCCGCACCCCGGACGCGCACTGGATGACCGAGGCCCGTTATCGCGGCCAGAAGGTCATCGCGGTCGCGCCGGACTACGCGGAGAACGTCAAATTCGCGGACGAATGGGTCAGTTGCGCCCCCGGCACCGACGGCGCCCTGGCGATGGGGATGGGGCACGTCATCCTCAAGGAGTTCTTCGCCGTTCAGCAGGTGCCCTTCTTCGTCGACTACAACAAGCGCTACACCGACCTGCCCTTCCTGATCACCCTCGAGCCCACCGACGACGGCGGCTGGAAGCCGGGCAAGAACCTCGTCGCCGGCGACCTGGACATCCCCGAGGCGGACTCCGAGAACGCGATGTGGAAGCCGGTCGTGCTCGACGGCACCACCGGCGAGATCGCCGTGCCCAATGGGTCGATCGGCTTCCGCTATGGCGAGGAGGGCTGGGGCAAATGGAATCTCGACCTCGGCGACATCGACCCCGTGCTCAGCCTCTACGACGAGGGTGAGAGCGTCGCCGTCCGCTTCCCCCGCTTCGACGCCGAGGACGGCCGGGTGCGGTTCGACGAGCGCGGGGTGCCGGTCCGGCGGATCGGGGACCGGCTGGTCACCACCGTGCTCGACCTGCTCTTCGCGCAGTATGGCGTCGCCCGCAGCGGACTGCCCGGCCAGTGGCCGGCGGGGTATGACGATCCCACCGCCCCGGCGACCCCCGCCTGGCAGGAGCAGCACACCTCGGTCCCCGTCGCCCAGGTCATCCGGCTCGCGCGCGAGTGGGCGCAGAACGCGATCGACACCGGGGGTCGCGGGATGATCCTGATGGGGGCGGGCACCAACCACTGGTTCCACTCCGACCAGATCTATCGGGCGATGCTGCTGCTCACCTCGATCACCGGCTGCCAGGGACGCAATGGCGGCGGCTGGGCGCACTATGTCGGCCAGGAAAAGGTTCGCCCGATCATGGGCTTCCAGCACATGGCCTTCGCCCTCGACTGGCACCGGCCACCCCGGCATATGAACCAGACCGCCTACTGGTATGTGCACACCAGCCAGTACCGCTATGACACCTTCACCGCCGACGACCTCGACGCCGGCACCGGGATCTTCGCCGGCAAGAGCGTCATGGACCTGCTGGCGCAATCGGCCCGGTTGGGGTGGACCCCGAGCTATCCGACCTTCAACCGCAGCAGCCTGGCGCTCTGCGACGAGGCGGCGACGGCGGGGGTGGAGCCCGCGGCATACGTCGTGGATCAATTGCGTTCTGGCGAGCTGAAGTTCGCCGTCGAGGATCCGGAGGCGGAGGAGAACCACCCGCGGATCCTGTCGCTGTGGCGTTCCAATCTGTTCGGCTCCAGCGCCAAGGGCAATGAGTACTTCCTGCGGCATCTGCTCGGCACCGACTCCTCGGCCACCGCCACCGAGGCGCCGCCGGAGCAGCGGCCCACCTCGGTCGTGTGGCCGGACCGTGCCGCCGAGGGCAAGCTCGACCTGCTGACCACCCTCGACTTCCGGATGACCAGCTCCACCCTGTTCTCCGATGTCGTGCTGCCGGCGGCGACGTGGTACGAGAAGCACGACCTGTCGACCACGGATATGCACCCCTTCGTGCACTCCTTCAATCCGGCCATCGCCCCGCCGTGGCAGAGCAAGACGGACTGGGACGCGTGGAAGGAGATCGCCAAGAAGTTCTCCGAGCTGGCGGCCGACCACCTCGGCACCCGCAAGGACCTGATCGCCAAGCCGCTCTGGCACGACACCCCCGAGGCGATGGCCACGGTGCACGGTGCCGTCCGCGACTGGCGGCTCGGCGAGTGCGATCCGGTGCCGGGGGTGACCATGCCGGTGCTCGCCGTCGCCGAGCGGGACTACACCGCGATCTACGACAAGATGACCACGATCGGCCCGCTGTTGGAGAAGGTCGGGATGCTCACCAAGGGGGTGCCCTATTCGGTCGAGCGGGAGATCGAGCTGCTGCGCCGGCGCAATGGGGTTGCGCGCACTGGCGTCGGCGCCGGTCAGCCCAAGGTGGAGACCGACATCCAGTTCGCCGACGCGATCCTGCACCTGTCGGGCACGACCAATGGGCACCTGGCTACGCTCGGCTTCCGCAATGCCGAGAAGCGGACCGGCACCCAGTTGCACGACCTCGCCGCGGAGCAGGCGGGCAAGCAGATCACCTTCGCCGACACCCAGATCGCGCCGGTGCCGGTGATCACCTCCCCGGAGTGGTCCGGATCGGAGTCCGGTGGCCGGCGGTATGCGCCGTTCACCATCAATATCGAGCGGCTCAAGCCCTTCCATACCCTCACCGGGCGTCAGCAGTTCTATCTCGATCACGACTGGATGACCGGGATGGGCGAGGCGATGCCGGTCTATCGGCCACCGCTCAATATGACCGCCCTCTTCGGGGAGCGGCCGATCGGCGAGCAGACGGAACTCGGTGTCTCCGTGCGCTATCTCACGCCGCACAACAAGTGGTCCATCCACAGCGAGTACCAGGACAACCTCTTCATGCTGTCCCTCTCCCGCGGGGGGCAGACGATCTGGATCTCGGACCGAGACGCGACCAAGGTCGGCATCGAGGACAACGACTGGGTCGAGGCGGTCAACCGCAATGGCGTCGTCGCTGCCCGCGCCGTCGTCAGCCACCGGATGCCCGAGGGCACGGTCTATATGCACCACGCCCAGGACCGGCTCATCGACGTCCCCCTCACCGAGCGGGATCGCAAGCGAGGCGGCATCCACAACTCGCTGACCCGGACCCTGCTCAAGCCCAGCCACCTCATCGGTGGATACGCCCAGCTGGCCTACTTCTTCAACTACATCGGACCCACCGGCAACAACCGGGACGAGGTCACGATGATCCGCAAGCGCACGACTCCGGTCGAATACTGAGTCAGGAGAAGGATTCCCATGCGCGTCATGGCACAGATGGCGATGGTCATGAACCTCGACAAGTGCATCGGCTGTCATACCTGCTCGGTCACCTGCAAGCAGGCCTGGACCAATCGCACCGGCACCGAGTATGTCTGGTTCAACAATGTCGAGACCCGGCCCGGCCTGGGCTACCCCCGGCGCTACGAGGACCAGGAGGAATGGCAGGGCGGCTGGGTCCGCAAGCCGAACGGTCGCCTCGTCCTGCGGGCGGGCGGACGGCTGCAGAAGCTCGCCAATATCTTCAGCAACCCCAAGATGCCGAGCATCGAGGACTACTACGAGCCGTGGACCTATGACTACGAGACGCTGCTCAACTCGCCGCACCAGGCGAATTTCCCGGTCGCCCGGCCGCACTCGTTGATCTCGGGCCGGCCGATCAATGTCAACTGGTCGGCCAACTGGGACGACGACCTCGGCGGCGCCACCCTGCACGGCCCGAAGGACCCGATGCTCAAGGGCATCGAGGACAAGGTGAAGTTCGAGTTCGAGCAGACCTTCATGTTCTATCTGCCGCGCATCTGCGAGCACTGCCTCAACCCGAGCTGCGCCGCCTCCTGCCCGAGCGGTGCGATCTACAAGCGCAGCGAGGACGGCATCGTCCTGGTCGACCAGGACAAATGCCGCGGCTGGCGGATGTGCATCAGCGGCTGCCCATACAAGAAGGTCTATTTCAACCACAAGACCGGCAAGGCCGAGAAGTGCACCTTCTGCTATCCGCGGGTCGAGGTCGGCATCCCGACCGTATGCGCCGAGACCTGCGTCGGCCGGCTGCGCTATATCGGCATCATGCTCTATGACGCGGACGCGGTGCTGGCCGCGGCGAGCGTCGCCGACGACCACGACCTCTACGAGGCGCAGCGCAGCGTCTTCCTCGATCCCTTCGACCCGCAGGTCCAGGCCGAGGCGGAGCGCGCCGGCATCCCCGGCGACTGGATCGAGGCGGCCAAGGCCTCGCCCGTGCGCCGACTGATCATGGACTACCAGGTGGCGCTGCCCCTGCACCCGGAATATCGGACGATGCCGATGGTGTGGTACATCCCGCCGCTGTCCCCGGTGGTCGATGTGATCAAGGAGACCGGGCACGATGCGGAGGATCGGGGCAACCTCTTCGCCGCGATCGATGCCCTGCGGATCCCGGTCGAATATCTCGCCAACCTGTTCACCGCCGGCGATGTCGCGCCGGTCAACAGTGTGCTGCAGAAGCTCGCCGCGATGCGCTCCTATATGCGGGATATCAATCTCGGCAAGGACCCGGACGACTCCATCCCCGCTGCCGTCGGGATGAGCGGTGAGGACCTCTATGAGATGTTCCGGCTGCTGGCGATCGCCAAATATGCCGACCGCTATGTCATCCCCACCGCCCACGGTGAGCAGGCCCATGCCCTGGAGGAGCTCGCCACCGACTGCGCCGTGTCGGAGTACGGCGGCGGGCAGGGTGAGATCTTCGGCGAGGGCTCGGGCAGCGGCGGGTTGACCCCGGTCGCCGTCGAGAACTTCCGGGTGCTCAAGGAGGCGCAGACCGCCGACTCGGTCGAGTCGCTGGCCGCGGAGAATCCCCTGCGCGGGCGGGTCAACCTGCTCACCTGGGACGGCAAAGGCCTGCCGGAGGGAATGTTCCCCGGTGAACGGGAGGAGGGGCCGTGAGCCGGATGCTGTGGCGCCGCCACCGGACCGCGACGCCGTCGCTGTCCCGCACCGAGCTGCGCACCGCCTGGCAGGTCAGCTCGCTGCTGCTCGACTATCCGACCGAGCAGCTGGTCGAGCGAATCCCGTTGCTGCGCGAGGCGATCGCCGACCTGCCAGAGCACCTCACCGCTGGGCTGAGCGAGTTCCTCGACACCCTCGAGCATCGCGGGTTGCGCGACCTGCAGACCGACTATGTCGACACCTTCGACGTCACCCGGCGGTGCGCCCTGCACCTGACCTATTACACCTGCGGCGACACTCGCAAGCGGGGGGTCGAACTCATCCGGTTCACCCAGGCATACCGGGCGGCGGGTGCGCACACAGATGCCGCCGAGCTGCCCGACCAGCTCCCCGTAGTGCTGGAGTTCGGTGCCCTGCACGACCTCGATGTCGCGTGGAAGCTGTTGTGCGATCACCGGGTCGGCATCGAACTCCTGGGGCGCGCGCTCCGCGATCGCGGGTCCCGATGGCGCCCGGTCGTCGATGCCATCCGGGCCACCCTGCCCGTCCTCGACGGCAGCGACGAGGAGGCTCTCGCCCGCCTCATTGCCGAGGGCCCCCCGAGCGAGGCGGTCGGCCTCGAACAGCCGGGCTATGCCCTCGATCCCCGCCTCAATCCGCAGCCGGAGCCCATCGATCTCGGCGCCTCGATCCCCGTGGGAGTCCCGCAATGACCACTTTCCTCTGGCTCATCTTCCCCTACCTCTGTCTCGCGATCTTCGTCGTCGGCCACTACTGGCGCTACCGCTACGACAAGTTCGGCTGGACCACCCGCAGCAGCCAGCTCTATGAGGACAAGCTGCTGCGCATCGGGTCGCCGCTCTTCCACTTCGGCATGCTCGGCGTCGTCGGTGGCCATATCCTCGGGCTGCTGCTGCCGAAGTCGTGGACCGATGCGATCGGGATGTCGGACGGGGTCTACCACGCGATCGCAATGATCGGCGGCATCCCGGCCGGACTGATGGCGGTCGTCGGCCTGGTCATCCTCATCTATCGCCGGCGGACCGTCGGACCGGTCTTCAGCGCGACGACGACCAACGACAAGGTGATGTATGCCGTGCTCGGCGCCGCCATCCTCCTTGGCATCTGGAACACCATCTTTTCGGGACTGCTGCACGTCGGTGGGCACTACAACTACCGCGAGGGCGTCTCGATCTGGTTCCGGCAGTTGCTGACCTTCCACCCGGACCCGACGCTGATGTCCGAGGCGCCCGTTGCCTTCCAGCTGCACGCACTGGTCGCCTTGTGCCTCTTCGCGATCTGGCCGTTCACCCGGCTCGTCCACGTCTTCAGCGCCCCGGTCGGCTATCTGACCCGGCCATACATCGTCTATCGCAGCCGCGACTCCCGCACCGGGACCGCGACCGGCAGCCGCGCTCCCCAGCGCGGGTGGGACCGGCCGACCCTGGCGCAGCAGGAGGCCCGCGGCGGCCGACGGCACGGAGCCACCGCCGCTCGCCGATCGGGAAGTACGGCCACCCGCCGGCGGTAGCTGCTCAGCTCTCCGGCTGCTCCGCCCCATAGGGGGTGTGCCCGATGAGTGCTTTGCCCTGGCGCGCGGCGATGGTGGTCCGTCGCGCCAGCCAAAGCCAGCAGGCGACCGCCATCGCGGACATCCCCGCCGACACCCAGTGATGCAACAGTGCCTACGCGGCGGTCGCGCTGATGAAGGCAGCGAGGTTGGCGACCACGTCATAGATCGGGGCGAGGAACTGCCGGTTGGCGACGTGCGCCCCGGCGATGACGAGACCGCACCCAAAGGTCACCGACAGCAAGAACTCGACCACCGCGCCAGTCTCGCACTCCCCACCCCCGGAGCCCGCCACCAGGTGTGCATCCTGGGTTTGTCAGACTCCACCCATGCCGGTCCCCCCAGCAGGCGCCCCGCTCACCCGGGGTCGCGCGGCGTGGCTGCTCGTGCTGCTCACGCTCGCCAATGTGATCAACTTCTATGACCGGACTATCCCCGCGGTCATCGTGGAGCCGATCAAGGACGAATTCGGCTTGTCCGACACGGCAATCGGGCTGCTCGGCGGCTCCTTCACCATTGTGTATGCCGTCGCCGGCATCGCCATCGGACGGCTCGCCGACCGGATGACCCGCCGCTGGATCATCGCTGCGGGCCTGCTCGTCTGGTCGCTCTTCACCCTCGGCGGGGGTCTCGCTCATAGCTTTCTCGTGCTCGCCTGCTTCCGGCTCGGCGTCGGGATCGGTGAGGCGTCATACGGACCGGCGTCGAGTTCGCTGATCTTCGACGCGTTCCCGCCGCGGCGACGCAGCCGGGCGGTGAGCATCACCCAGCTCGGCATCCCGATCGGGATGCTGATGGCATTCGTCACCGTCGGGCTCATCGTCGAGGCGTACGACAGTTGGCGCGCGCCATTCGTCATCGCGGCGATCCCAGGCATCGCGCTGGCCCTGCTGATGCTCACCCTGCCGGAGCCGGTACGTGGCGGCGCGGACAGCGAACGCGTCGACCTGGTCAGCGCCGCCCAGGCCGATGACCACCCCTTCCGGCGCATCCTCAGCGTCCCCACCGTGCGCTGGCTGATGGTCGCCGGCATCGGCCTGCAGATGCCGAACTACGCCGTCGCCACCTTCGCGGTCCCGTTGCTGCAGCGCTATTTCGGACTGTCCCTGCAGACCGCCTCGCTCGGCGCGGGGATCGTGATCGGCATCGCCGGGATGGTCGGGCTGCTGCTCGGCGGGGTGATCGCCGACCGCGCGGCGCACCGATCGGTCGGGCACCGGATGGGGGTGGTCGCACTGGGTTTCGCGATCGCCCTGCCAGTGAGCACCGGAGCGCTGCTCTTCGGCCCACACGCCGCGGTGCCATTCATCGCCGTCTTCGCCGCGGGCTGGACCTGCACCCAGGTGCTCTCCGTGGCCGCGGCTCCGGCGATCGCCGATGTCACGCCGCCCCACATGCGCGCGACCGCGCTGGCGATCTATTACGCCTCCTTCAATGTCGTCGGCGCGACCATCGGCCCCGTCCTCACCGGTGCCCTGTCGGACGCGCTCGCCACGGCCAGCGGGGGTTTGAGCGCCGACGCCGTCGGGCTGCACCGGGCCCTCCTGGTGATCGTGCCGCTGGGTCTGGCGATCGCGACCTACGGGTCCTGGCGCGCCGCCCGCGCCCTGCCTGCCGATCACGCCCGGATGACCCTGCCCGCCTCGATTTCGTAGGGTGAGATGCGACTGGCTTCCTCACCGATCCGGTCGCGGACACCCGATGGAGGTATGCGCGTGGCTCGCCCCGACCTGACCGTGCTCGCCATACCCGGATTCATCGGCGCCATAGCCGCCGAACTCGTCTATCAACGACGCCAGCCACACGTCCCGGGTGAGGTGCGGCCCGGTGACTACGAACTGCACGACACCATCGCCAGCCTGTCGATGGGCATCGGCAGCCTGGTCGCGCCCTTCGTCACCCGGCCGCTGCTGCGCCGGGTCACCCCGGGGGTGGGCCGGTTCGGCCCGGCACTGGTGGCGGTCGGCGTCGGGTCCGCGGTGGTGACCACGGTCGCCGATGTGCTGCGCCGCCGGCGAGAGTATGGCGGGCTGCCGGAGGCGGGCACCATACCGGGTGGGGTCAAGGACAGCGGGATCACCGTCCGCAGCCGGGTCGACGCCCTGAGCCGGTTGAGCGGCGCCACCGCGGTGTCCGCGGTCGCTTCCACCGCGCTCGCCTCCGCGTGCGTATGGACGGCCCAGACCTCCGCGACCTCACTCGCCCGGTTCGCGCCGGTCGCCATCCGCGGACGCTGGGCCGTGCCGCTGGCCGTGCTCGGGTGGGACGCCATCTATTACTGGAACCACCGCCTCTCCCACCAGGTCCGCTGGCTGTGGGCGGTGCACGTCGTCCACCACAGCAGCGAGCACTACAACCTGTCGACGGCGTTGCGCCAGCCGGTCGCCGAGGGGATCACGATGGCGGTCCCCTATGGCCTGCTCGCCCTCTTCGGGCTGCCGTCCCGGGCGATCGAGGACGCCCGCGCACTCAATCTGATCTATCAGTTCTGGATCCACACCGAGGCGGTGCGCTCCATCGGCTGGCTGGAGAAGGTGCTCAACACCCCCTCCCATCACCGCGCGCACCACGGCAGCCAGCGGCAGTACCTCGACATCAACCATGGCTCGATCCTCATCCTGTGGGACAAGCTCTTCGGCACCTTCGAGCCGGAGGACGAGCGGGTGCGCTACGGCCTGACCACCAATATCGACAGCTTCAATCTCGGCACCATCGCCACCCACGAGCTGCAGTCGATCGCCCGCGACATCGCCGCCGCGCCGACCTGGGGTGACCGGGCAGGCTTCCTGCTGCGCGGGCCCGGCTGGGCGTATGTTCGTCGGGCCGAGCTGGCCATGACCAGCTTCCCGCCGGAGTCCGTCGAACCCCTTGTCGCCGGCTGAAACCGCCCGATTCTTCTGTCTGCCAAGGCTTTACCGGGCAGCGCTGCCCCCCCGGCATAAGGCCGCGGCAGCCCAGGAATCCCATGCCCGCCGAGGCGTCCTGCATACGCTCCACGCGAGACGTTGCGTATCGTTTTTCGATGTGTATCATGTTTTTCGTTGCATCGATAAACGATGTGCTCGCGTCGCGAAGGAGTGATCATGAAACAGAGCAAGAGGGATCTGCTGGCGTTCGACCGGTCCGACCGGATCGGGCTGCTGGTGACGATCTGGGTGGCCGTGGGGCTGGCATTCGTCGCCCTGGCCTACCAACCCGTCGCACGTTGGGTGCGCGGGGCCGCCGTGGAGGTCCCCTTCACCAGCAGGCTCACCGTGCCGGAACTCGACCGGGTCGGCACGACGTATGGCGCGGCAGAGTATGCCGTGCGGATCGCCCACCCGCGGGCCGTTGACTACGCGTTGACGCTGCTGCCGGGACTGCTCGCGCTGGCGCTCTTCGTCGCCGGGGCCCTGGTGGTGCAGCGCATCGCGCGCACGATCGGCAGCGGCGATCCCTTTGCCGCGGGCCAGGTCCGACGCCTGCGCCTACTCGCCGGGCTGCTCCTGGTCGGCGCACCGGCATACGCCCTGGTCAACCTGGCGAGCACCGGCGCCCTGCTGAGCCGGGCGGAGCTTGGCGGCCTGGATCCCGCGCTGATCTTCCCCTTCCCGCTCGCGGCGATGGCCGCCGGCCTGGTGCTAGCGCTGCTCGCGGAGGCATTTAAGACCGGCACCGACCTGCGAGACGACGTCGAAGGCCTCGTCTGATGCCGGTCGATGATCCGCACCGGGTGATCTGCCATCTCGATGCGATCCTCGAGGCGCGCGGGATGACCCTGGCCGCCCTAGCCACGGCGGTCGGCGTCTCTCCCGTCAATCTGTCGGTCCTAAAGAACAACCGCGCCAAGGCGGTCCGCTTCTCGACCCTCACCGCGATCTGCGACGTCTTGGAGTGTCAGATCGGCGACCTCTTCAGCATCGGCCCCGTCGACGAGTGAGCCAGCCACCAATTCGACAGCCCCGCTCGGAACACCCGAGCGGGGTTCTCGATCCGGCGGGCCAGCTCTGGGGATACCGAGTCAGGCCGGGCCGGCCCGCGCTTCACGGCTCGGTGAAGCCGGTGGCCCGCGCCTCCAACTCGTCCGTGCTCGCCCCGTCCGGGAGGACGAAGACCAGGTCCACATTCTCCCGCCCGGCGAGGAAGTCGATGGTTTGCTCCGCCTCGTCGGGCTCGCCGTCGACCTCGAACTCAAGGCGCACAACGACATTCACCGCGGTGGCATCCCCCGCGTTGTGCACCGCCACACCGACCTGACGCTGGTCGCCGGCCGTGGACACCCCACTGACCGATGCCTGCGGGATAGCGGGGTCGCGCGTGCCCACCATCTGGCTCACCGCCAGGGCAGCGACCACCGCCAACAGCAGGCAGGAGACGATGAAGGTTGCCCATTCCGCGGGGGTGCGGCCTTTCGAGTCATCCTGCGTCCCCTCCGCGGACCCGTCACCCGCTGGCGACTTGGTCTCGCGGTCGTTCGAAGTGCCCTGTGACGCAGACGCATTCATACGGCCAACCTTCCGGCAGCGCCACCCACGGCGGCGGGGAATCCCAACACGATGCTCTGGGAGAGCAACTCCGGCCACGGCAATTGCGCTCGCTGGAAGGCCGCCAACAGCGCGAGCGAGACCGCGAGCGCGACCAGATAGCAGACCACGGTCTCGGTGAGCGGACCCTGGATCAGCCCTTCGGTGCCATGCCGCTGCTCTTGCTTGGCGAAGCCCGCGACGAACACAATCGCGTAGCTGACCAGAAGCGATGCGGCCATCAGGGCAACCAGCCACGGCGGGCTGACCGCGCTGGAGATCATCGGCACCTCATCCGTAGGCGCGATGCTCAAAGCGATGAAGGCGGCACCGACGATCGTGGCGCCGAGGTCGGCAAGTGTCGGATTGGTCTTGGACCGCCCCTCGGTGCCGGTCTTCTCATCTCCGCTCGCGGCAGATTCGCCGTCGCCGGCCTGGCCATCACCACCGCCGTCGCCGCTGCTTTCGTCGTCCTCCTCGTCACCGCCCTCGGTTTCCGAGCGCCCGCCGCCGAGCAGATGCCGCGCCATTCCGATCCCGAGGGCAAAGGGCACCGCTTCGTAAAAGATCTTGCCGAGAGCCGCGCCGAGGGGCAGGTCCAGCGTGACCTCGCGAATGAGAACCAGCGTGCACGCCGCGATGAGCAGGGCGAGCGCGACGGCCTCGACGGTATCGGCGGCCGCGTCCCGCCAGCGCACATCACTGGCGGAGCGGAACCCCGCCGACTTGTTCATCACGAGCACGGGCACAAAGAGCAGGATGAGGATCAGGAGGGAGGCCCAGGACGGCGACAGCGAGCCGGTCCACCACACTTCCATCGTGTAGAGCAACGGCACCCCGAAAAGCAGCCCACCCGACATACCGCGGACGAGGTCCAGCCCCTCGGCCTGCCACGGATTCTTGCTTGCCGCGCTCACAGCGCCGACCCTAACGGGCTGAAAGACTCCCACTCATGAACGCTGCGGTGGAGTTCGACTACGACTTCGACCGCAAGTTGCCGACCGCGCGTATCCTCCTGCCGGAGACCGACCTCATCCAGCCGGTTTGGCCGGGTCTGTATGCGGAGTACCCGCCCGATCCCGCGCGTAGTCCCATGGCGCGCTTCGGCATCCACAATGGGGTCGGCGAGGCCTTGTTCCTTTGGCATGCCATCACCTGGGCCGTGACCGACGGGCTCGACCGGGTCGTCTGTCCTGGGTGGTATCGCGATCAGGCGGCGCAGGCCCTGGGCCTGGACCGTAGCCGGGTGCCAGCGGTGCGCTGGGAGTATCACGTCGATACCTATGAGGGCCCGGTTGCCGATGCCGATCGGGGTTTTCGACCCGCCCAGAGCAGCTATCCGTTGCGGCCCGCGAACGACCCATGGGCGATGGCGCACCGGTATGAGGCGGCCTTGCTGCCGGTCGACACGCTTGACGATGTCGTTGCGGTGCAACGATGTTTGCTCGGTGACGCCAGCAGCGAGTTGACGCTCTGGGGTATGCGGCCGGGCCGCTGGGCGGGACTCATCCACTCGCTGAGTGGACCGCGCCGGCCCCGGTTGCCGGAGCTGCTCACGGATGACGAGGTATTCGCCGATGTCGCGCTGGCGCTCGACCTGGTCGGCGAGCCGCGGCAAGTGCTGACCATTCGCGGTCGGAGCGTGGCGCGGCAACTGCCCCCGGTGGCGCAACGGGCGCGGGCGGCGTGGGCGGCATACCTGGGCGAGGTCGACACGATCGGTGATTTCGACCAATTCGCCGCGGCGCTCGACCGGCTGCGCCAGCGAGTCTTGGGTGGCTGAGCACTGGACGGCGCTGGCCGCGCGATCCGCCGGGTGCCGATTAGCCTCGGCGGATGAGTTTTGGCCGGGAGGCGCGACGGGTCCGGGATACAGGATTGCCGCTGCGCCAACGATTTCATGCGCTCGGCTCCTGCGTCCAACTCAACCGACCGCTCGGGTTCACGGCGACCTGGACATATCTCCAGGACGTCCTCGCCCTGGAATGGCGCGACCCCGCCTTCCTCGTGCCGGCGGTGGATCTCCTTGCGGCACAACGCTCTCGGCACCGGGGGGTGACGGCTGCATACGCCCGGATCCGGTATGCCGAGAAGGCCCTCGGTCGGCGCGTGCCGGCGCCGTGGACCGTGACGCCGACCTCGCCGCGCCGCTGGCACGGTGATGAACAACGCGGGGCGGCGCATGCCCTGCACCAGTGGCGGCGCACCGGCGCGGGCCCGGCCGGGCACCCCATTCTGGAGATCGTGGACGTCGCACTGGCGACTGGTGCGCTCCCGGCCCCGCCCGAGAGTCTGCAAGCCCTGCTCGACGGGGTTCGTGGACACGCAGTTGTTGGGCGCAGGGCTGATGGACGCACGGCGGCTCCCGGCCACCAAGCCGACCCGCCTGCGGATCGCGGCGACGCCGAGCTGGCATACGTGCTCGGCCAGCTCTATCTCCTCGCCGGCGGACCCGTGGTCTTGGCACACGAATGGAACTTCGTCGCGCCCACGTGCACCCCAAGCGCCGACTAGGCCCGACGATCGAGGTCAGGATGCCAGTGCCTCCACGAGCGCATCCGCATCCGCCTTGGTGTTGTGCAGGTGGAAGGACACCCGGGTGCGGCCGGCGCGTTGACTCACCGTGATCCGCCGCTCCCGCATTCGGTCAGCCGCGTCGGCTGAGGTGTCGATGCTGACGATCGCCGAGCCGGAGGCGGGCAGGCCGAGTGCCCGTTCCACGTATGCCGTGAGTTCCGTCGCGTGCCGGTGCAATTCGTGGACACCCACCTGGGTGAGCAGTCGTAGGGAGTGCACCTGCCCAACCCAGGAGTGCCACGCGGGTGAGGTGTCGAGCCGACGGGCATCCGCCGCGAGTCGTAGCGGCGAGCCATAGATGCTGCTCCAAATGTCCTCTCTCGCATACCAACCGGCGAGGTGGGGGGCGACCTGCTGGACTACGTCGCCCGTGCTCGTCGCGAAGGCCGTCCCGCGGGGAGCGAGGAGGAATTTGTAGCCGCTGGCCACGGTCCAGGTGAACCGGCTCGCGTCGACCGGCAGCCAGCCGGCGGCCTGCGTCAGGTCGAGCAGGACCTTGGTCCCCGATTCGACTGCTGCCGCGAGCGCGTCGAGGTCCGGCAATTGGCCGCTGGAGGATTGCACTGCCGAGACGGCGACCAGATGGGTCCGCTCGGTGATCGATGTCGCGAGAGCGGCCAGCGGCACCTCGGTCACGGTGACCCCGCGGTCCGCCTGCGCGAGGAAGGGAAAGAGCAGACTGGTGAATTCCCCAGTGGCGGTGAGGATCTCGGCACCATCCGGGACGGACGCGGCGATCAGCCCGACCAGGGCGCTGGCCTGGCTGCCGATGCTCACCTGGGACGCCGCCACCCCGACCAGCTCGGCATACAGCCGGCGGGATTCGGCGACGTGCGCGTCAAAGGCGACCGCGTCGGCCGACCCGGCCTGCCAATCATCGAGGGCCGCGCGGACCGCGTCGACCGTATGCCGCGGCGGGAGCCCCATGGTGGCGGAGTTGAGGTAGATCCCCCGCGGAGTGAACTCTCGTTGCGCCTGGGCTATCGGCATCCGTCCACTGCCTGCGGCACCATCGCACTGGTCATCTCGAGACTCCTTCGGTGGGTGTCGACCGGGCTCTGCCAGGACACTTTGCCCGGAGCGCGTCCAGGTGGGCATCAAGAATGTCCAGCGCCCATTGCGGCGAACTGATGCTCGGGGTCGTCGAGAGCGCAAGGTCGAGGCCATCGCGCAGCAGGTGCAGACGGGTCGCCTCCGCATCCACGTCAAGGTCATCTCGAAACTCTCCGGCCGCGATCCCGAGGCACAGCAACAGGGACGAAGACGACCGTCGTGACGAGCACGGTGACGTCCCCCGCGACCCACTCCGCGGGGACGCGGCGTGCCGCAACTGCGCCCGCTCGCACCCCACGGGTCCCCCGCGGCCTGGTCATGGCCACTGCGGTGGGGTTGGCCATCGCGTGGGGTCCGTACTTCCTCAGTCCGCAGGGGTGGCCGGGGCGGACCGGTGCGATCGCGCAGACCGTCATCTATGTCGGCTTCGCCCTGCTGACCGTCGTGAGCCGGCGGGCGAAGATCGCCCTGGTGCGGGTGCTGCAGCGGCATGTGCTCAATCCGCTATTCCGGGGTCTCTTTGCCCTCGGTCTCAACCCCCTGGGGCTGGCCATCCTGGAGACGCGCGGACGGACCTCTGGGGAGCCGCGGCGGACTCCGGTGGGCAACGGCCGCCAGGGCTCGACTTTCTACGTCATCAGCGAGCACGGCCTGAAGTCCAATTACGTCCGCAACCTGCAACAAGATCCGCGGGTCCGGGTCCGTCTGCGGATCGGGCTGCGCTACCGCTGGGTCACCGGGATCGCCACCGTGCTGCCCGACGACGATGCGCTCGCCCGGCAGCGCAGCATCATTCGCTGGCACCCCCTGCGCGCCCTGAATGCCGTCAATGTGCGCACCCTCGGCGCGGATCTGGTGACCGTGCGCATCGACCTCGATCTGCCCTAGACCCAGCGACCCTCGGTATGGCCGCGCGGCGACACCCCGCGCCCGCAGGCGGTCCCAGGCGCGCCATCCGGGATCACGTACCGTGTTGGCGACGCTCGGCTGAGCAGGACCACACCAGGCTTTGGGGGGAGATCATGTCGACAATCCGTGCTGCCGGAGCACGCCGACGAGCGCTGGCCGCGGGTATGGCCGCGACCGCACTGCTGGCCGCCTGCTCGGGCAATGGGGACGGGGCCGGGACAGCGACACCCTCGAACCTGGCCGGCACCACGAGCAGCCAGGCACCCGCGGGCGACAGTTCCTCCACCGAGACCACCGGCTCCGCAACCCCCACCCCGGAGGGCTCGGAGACGGCGACCTCGTCGACCACGAGCAGCGGCACAACCACGTCCCCCTCGGACACCGTGCGCTGGAAGGACAATGCGCAGGTCCCCCACCTGTTCTTCCACTCCCTCGTTATCGACGCCAAGAAGGCGTTCGGCGATCCGGAGTCCGGCCGGGGCTATCTGGACTACATGGTCACCCAGGACGAGTTCGCCAAGATCCTGCAGCAGATCTACGACAACGATTACGTCCTGGTCAGCCCCCACCAGCTCGCGACCGTGCGCTCCGACGGCTCCCTCAAGCTCACGCCGCTGCGACTGCCGCGCGGCAAGAAGCCGATGGTGATCTCCATCGACGATGTCTCTTATTACGAATATATGGACGGTGACGGCTTCCCCACCAAGCTCGTGGTCGCCTCCGACGGCCGGGTGGTGAACAGTTATACGGACGCCGACGGCAAGACCGTCGAGGGCTCGTATGACGTGATGCCGATGATCGACGACTTCGTGCGCGAGCACCCCGACTTCTCCCACGAAGGTGCCCGGGGTGTCATCGCCCTCACTGGCTACAACGGGGTCTTCGGCTATCGCACCTCCAAGCGGGAGTACGCCGGCGAGAACCCCAATATCGACGCGGACATCGCCACCGCCACGCAGGTCGCCGACGCGCTGAAGAGGGAGGGCTGGGAGTTCGCCTCGCACTCCTGGGGACACATCAACTTCACCGAATCCTCGCTGGGCCGCATTCAGTGGGACAACCAGATGTGGCAGGAGGAAGTGGCGCCGATCGTCGGCAAGACCGACCTGTTGATCTACCCCTTCGGGGCCGATATCTCCGGCCTGCCCGGGTATGCCGGGGCCAAGTTCGACTACCTCAAGGGGCAGGGGTTCTCCTTCTTCTTCAATGTCGACGGCTCGACCCCCGCCTGGGGCCAGGTGGGCAAGGACTACCTGCGGGAAGCTCGGATCAATATCGACGGCCTGAGCATGAAAGCGGCGCTCGATGGCCGCCGCGTGCTCAAGGAGTTCTTCGACGTCAAGTCCGTGATCGATCCCGCGCGTCCGGCGAGCATCGCCGGCTCGTGACGTCCTGACTGACCGCGGGGTCGAGTGACCTAGCCGAGGTCCAGGGTGCTCCCGGTCCACGTATGCCGCAGCCGCCGGTCGTGGCTGGCGATGATCACCGCGCCGGGATAGTCGGGCAGTTGCGCCTCGAGGTCCGTGATCAGGGGCAGCGACAGGTGGTTCGTCGGCTCGTCCAGGATCAGCACCTCGGGCTCGCGGGCGAGCATGATGGCCAGTTCGAGCCGGCGCTGCTGCCCGGTGGAGAGCAGGCTCACGGGCCGGTTCACGTCCATACCGGCCAAAACGCCCCACGGCAGCAAGGGTTTTCGCTCGGCCACCAGGTCACCGACCGCAGCCCGGTATGCGGTCTCGGCGGTATGCCCGTTCGCCGAGAGGCCCACCGGGATGCTCAAGCGTGCCGCGGTCCGGGCATAGGGATCCCGCGATGAGGTGCAGCAGGGTGGATTTGCCGGAGCCATTCGGGCCCGTGACGAGCAGCTTGTCTCCCGACTTGATGCGCAGGGATGTCGGACCCAGCCGGCCGGTCACCGAGACCTCCTCCAGGATGACCACGGCCCCCGATCGGCGGCCGTCGCCAGCCGCGGGCAAACCGGAAAACCGAAGTGGCTCAGGCGGTTTACGCACCTGATGCTCAGTCAGGTCCAGCAGGCGGCGGCGTGCATCCTGGACTCGCCGACTGACCACCTTGGCGTTGCGGTCGCCATAGAACTTCGCCGACATCCGGACCTCGGCCACCAACTCACGGTTGGTATGTCCGTGCGTCTGGTCCGCGCCCACCCGCTCCCGCAGCCGCTGGAGCTCCTCCTGTTCTTCGCGATACTGCCGTTCCCAGCGGTCCCGGGATCGCGACCGGGCGGCGACATAGTCCGAATAGGTACCGGTGAATCTCGTCAGCCCGATCCCCGCCTCCGAACCACCCGAGCCCAGTTCGGCGGCATACGCATGGGGCAAGGCGACGGGGTCCAGGTCGACGATGGTGGTGCTCACCTCGTCCAGGAACGCCCGATCGTGGCTCGCCAGGAGGACCGGCCCGCTCCAGCCCCCCAACACCGCGCGCAGGTAGTCGGTCCCGGCATCGTCGAGGTGGTTGGTCGGCTCGTCCAGCAGCAGCACGGCGGGCCGGGACAGGAGCGTCCAGGCGAGCGCGAGCCGCGCTCGCTGGCCACCCGAGAGTTCACCGGTGCGCCGATCCGCGTCCAGTCCCGAAAGACCAAGCCGGGCAACAGTTTCCCCGATGCGGGCATCGGTGTTCCAGACGTCGAGGTGCTCGGCGGTCGCGAGGGCCCGCTCATACCGCTCTAGGGCCAGGGGGTCGTCACTCGCCACCTCAAGCGCCGCCGCGGCGGCAGTCAACTCAGCTACGGCGGCACGGGATCGGCGACCGCATCATCCACAGCTTCGCGAACGGTGGCCTCCGCCTGGAACGGCGGCTCTTGGTGGCAGAGACCGACGGGGGCTCGGGCACTGCCCGGCGCGGTGACGCTCACCGACCCGGCATCGGGCTCGATCAGCCCGGCCGCGACGAGCAGCAGCGTGGACTTGCCGGAACCGTTCTCCCCGATCAGGCCGACGCGTTCGCCACCGGACACCGTCAGGCTCACATCGGTGAGGACCCGGCGGTCGGCGAAGGAGACCGAGATTCCGTCCAATCGCAGTTGCGCAGCGGACAGTGGGAGGGAATGCGGGATGGGGTGAGTCGCGAAAACCTTTGCGTGGCAGGGGTTCTCCCGTGGGGCACCGAAGCCGCTACGCCGGAGATGGAACCTGACTCAGCCGATCACCGGGACAGTCTGTCAGGTGCCGCATGCTCCGCCAAGCTCTCTTTCCGCCGACCCTCCGGGTGTCGCCGCGTATTGACAACCCATTTTGTCAAGAGAAGGATGCATCCCATGGATGCGATCGGTGTGCTCGATCGGCCGCAGTCCGCGGCCCTGGTCCTGGACCCCTTGCGCCGGGCGATCCTTGCCGCCCTCGTCGAGCCAGGCTCGGCCAGCAGCGTGGGCGCGGCGCTCGACATACCGCGCCAGAAGGTCAACTACCACCTGCGCGCACTGGAGGCGGCTGGCCTGGTCCACGAGGTCGGCACGCAACAGCGGCGGGGCCTGACCGAGCGTCTGGTCCAGGCAAGTGCTGCTGCGTATGTCGTCTCCCCCGCCGCCCTCGGCGAACTCGCCGGCCGCCCCGAGCACGCCGATAGGTGGTCGGCGGCATACCTGGTGGCGCTGGGAGCGCGCCTGGTCCGCGAGGTCGGCGAGCTGATGGCGGGTGCCAAACGAGCCGGACTACCGGTGTCGACGCTCGCCATCGACACCGAGATCCGCTTCGCCAGCACGGCGGAACGCGCGCAGTTCACCCGCGAATTAGCGCAGACCGTGCGCGACCTGGCGGCGCGCTACCACGACGAGAACGCCCCCGACGGCCGTTGGCACCGGCTGGTGGTCGCGGCGCACCCGAAACCCGGCAAACCCTTAGTCCCAGAGGAGAACCCATGAGCACCGAACCCACCCCCGACACCACCGGCGGCAGCCGTTCGTTCGAGCTCGAGGTTGAGGTCCCCGGAACCCCCGAGGAGGTATGGCGCGCGGTCGCCACGGGGCCGGGGATGTCCTCCTGGTATGTGCCGACCACGGTCGAGGAGCATGAGGGCGGGGCGACGACGTCCCGGTTCGGGGAGGGCCCAGAGGGCTCTGTGCCGGGCCGGGTCGCGACCTGGGAGCCGCCGCACCGGGTGGTCTTCGCGGGCGACCCGGGGATGGGTGGGCTGGCGTTCGAGTGGCTCATCGAGGCTCGCGACGGCGGGAGCTGTGTCGTGCGGCTGATCAACTCCGGCTTCGGCGAGGGGCCGGAGTGGGACGGCCTCTACGACGGGTTGCTGGAAGGGTGGCCGCTGTTCCTGGAAAACCTGCGGCTGCACCTGCAGCACTTCGCCGACCAGTCCGGGCATGCGATGGTGCCCAGCGCGGACTTGGGCGAGGACGCTTGGGCGCGGTTGACCGCAGCCTTGGGGTGGCCCGCCGACCCCGCTGTCGGCGACCGGGTCACCGCTGCCAAGGGCGCCCCCACGCTGTCGGGCACGGTCGCCACGGCCGGACCCACCCGGGTATGGCTGCGCACCGACCAGCCCGCTCCCGGCACCGCGCTCGTCGCCGTCGAGGGCACCTTGGCCTCGGTATGGGGCTACTTCTATGGCGATGACGCCGACCAGGTCGCTGCAGCCGAGGGTCCCCGCTGGCGGGCCTGGCTGGACGCGCTCGCCTGACCACACGAGTTGGGCGCTGCCCACCCGATCGGATGCAGATCACCGTGCCCCGGGATCGCCGACAGTTGTCAGGGTTTTGCCGTATTCGTTTTGTTCGTTTGCGCTAGTCTGTGCTACTCGCAGAAGGAGGCAACCAATGGGCCGTTCCGCGGCGGCGCCGGCACCGCATACCTACGTCCCCGAGGCTGACGGCGACGCGCAAATTGTTGATTTCGTCCGTGCTCTTGAAGCCCATGGGACTCACGTCCCCCCAGCCATGCCCACGCTCGTGGCCGGAGACGGGACGCGCATGGAACTGCCCGCGGCCATGTATGACGCCCTCAAGCAGGTAGCCGAGGCATTGGCCGCCGGTATGGGCGTGACCGTCGCCCCACTCAACGCTCTCCTGACGACACAGGAGGCGGCCGACTACCTGGGCATCTCGCGCCCGACCCTGGTCAGGATGCTCGAGCGGGGCGACCTGCCAATGGAGAAACCGAGCCGCCACCGCCTCGTGCGCCTGAACGACCTAGTGGCGTTCCAGGAGCGACAGCGTGCCGCTCGTCAACGCGTGCTCTCCGACATGCAGGAACAGAGTCATCTCGACGGGCTCTACGACGCAACCGATGGGCCGCCACCGCCGGAGATCAGCTAGACCTTCACCCGCATCAGGTTGCCATGGCCCTAGCCGGGCAGATCAATGACGCTAAACGACCTGCACTCACCAAGACTGATCTTCTCAACAGGCTGGTGCGATCCGGCGTGCCGGGTTTCGCCGCTGAGGCGGGTCGGCTCGAGCTCCCGCTCGGCGGCCACGTCAGCTTATGACCTGCATCTCAGCGGGCTCAAGGCCGCCAAGGTCGGAGCGGGGGATGGCCCATACGTCGACGGTGTAGGGCGCCCAGGCGCAGTTCACCTTCTTGTCGCGGGAGACGCGAAACCGCAGCGCCTTCTCCTTCGGCGCGAAGTCCACTCGCGACGCCGCCATGCAGTTGTCGTAGCCGCCGACGACGAGGATCGAGGTGGCGAGGTCGGCTCCGGCCACCTGGGACCAGTCGAGATCCGGGGCGCGGGAGCGCAGGGCGGTGCGCTGCGCGGCGTCGACGACGAGGACCGGGTGGTTCCTGGCCACCAGCCCCGTCAGCGTCTCCAAGCTCAGATGCGAGTCCTGCCGCCAGCTCTGCACGATCCGACCGACACTGACCTCGGATTCACGCTGATCGTCGCCCGAGCCGGAACACGCCGCCAGCGCAAGCGCACAGACCACTGCGGCCGACAGCAGCGAGCGGGGCGCCATCTGCCCCACCATACGGCGATGGCCGCCGCCCCACCCGCCTCAACCTCGAGCCGACCCCAGCTTCCAGTAGCCACTGAACAGGATCCGCCGCCGGTCCACCCCGGCGTCGACGAGCAGCCGGCGGCCCGCGGTGATCAGGCCGGACTCACCGCATACCCAGGCGTAATCGACCGACTGCCCAGCGGACAACCGCGCCTGCAGCGCCGGGAGCACCAGCGCACCCGGTTCGGCGCCGCCCCGCTCGTGCACGCTCACCCCGGCCGGCAGGCTCTCCGCACCGACCGCGGCGACGCTCGGCACCTCGATGTGCACCTCGACGTCCTCGGCCGGCCATCCCCACCCATCGGACTCCAGGATCGCCGCGAGTGCCGGGAGCGCGGTCTCGTCGGCCACCAGCAAGCGCCGGCGCGCGGATCCGCCCGGGTGATAGCAGGAGCCACCCCCGCGAAATCCGGCCTCGTCTCCCACCGTCGCCGCGGCCGCCCACCGGGCCCCGGGCGCCCAGCCAGCCCCGGCCGTATGCAGCGCCGCCGCCCCCTCACCTTCGGCCGGCACACCGGGCGACGCCTCGACCTCATGGCCGACGATGTCCACATCGATCTCGGCCAGTTCCGGGCGGTGCGCGCGAATCGTGTACCAGCGCAACCCCGGTGCCACCTCGGCGGGCATCTCCGCGATCGCGGCGCGGACATCACGACGGCCGTCCGGCGGCAACACCAGCGACCCATTCGCGCCCGGCATCAACAGACCGAAGTATTCATCCGGCCCGGTCAGCTCGAAGGTCCGCAACTCCGGCGCGGTGAAGGTGATTCGGCGCATCGCGGTGCCGAGCATCCGCACGCCGGTGACCCGCATCCGGAATTGCACATTGTCGCGGCGCACCACGGTGCGCGCGGCCATCGCCCGGGAGGCCAGCTGATAGGCCTCCGCGCGCACACTCTCGACCAATTTCATCGCCGTTCTCCATTCTCTTGTGGCTGTCCCGACCCGGGTAGCACCACCGGCGTGCCGGTCCCCGGGTCGGTGATCACCCGGCAGTCGATCCCAAATACCTCGCGCACCGTCTGCGGGGTGACCACCTGCACCGGGTCGCCGACGGCGACCACCCGGCCCCGCGACATACCGATGACGTGGTCGGCATAGCGCGCAGCCATTCCCAGGTCGTGCAGCACCATGACCACCGTCGTGCCCCGGGTCCGGTTGAGCGAACGCACCAGGTCGAGGACCTCCACCTGATGTGCCAGGTCGAGGAAGGATGTGGGTTCGTCGAGCAACAGCACCCGGGTGTTCTGGGCCAGAACCATCGCGATCCAGACTCGCTGACGCTGCCCGCCGGAGAGTTCGTCGACCAGGGCGTCGGCGAGGCCGGCGGTGTCGGTCTGCTCGAGCGCCTCGGTCACCGCGTGCTCGTCCTGCGCGCTCCACCGGCTGAACATCCCCCGATAGGGATGCCGGCCGCGCTCGACGAGCTCGCGCACGCGCACCCCCTCGGGAACGACCGGGCTCTGCGGCAACAGGCCGAGCACCTTGGCCAGTTCCTTGCTTCCGTATGCGGTGACCCCCCGCCCCCCAAGTCGCACCTCACCGGCGCGCGCCGGCAGCAGCCGCCCCAGGCCGCGCAGCAGCGTGGACTTGCCGCAGCCATTGGGTCCGAT
>CAKZIH010000221.1 GCA_936931335.1 uncultured Nostocoides sp.
AGGCCACATGAACCGGCGGCAGATCCTCACCGATTGATTCATACCCCTAGGGGGTATATCGTCGGACATGTCCAAGTCGTACACGAGTGAAGGAGTTCTACATCGTGGCAACCACGACCGAGTACCAGGTGACCGGGATGACCTTCGAACACTGCGAGGGATCGGTGCGAGCCGAGGTCTCGCAGGTTCCGGGCGTGACCGGGGTGGAGGTCAGTGCCTAGACCGGGCAGCTGGCCGTGACCGGTGAGCAGCCGGTCGACGATGCTGCGGTAATCGCGGCGGTCGACGAGGCCGGCTACGCCGCGGTCAGGAGCTGAGATGAAGGCGCCTGCGCGGCTCGGCCTGTGGTCTCCAACAGCCTGCGGTTGCGCACGTTCAAGGCCAAGGCCGACGACCAGACCGCGCCCACCGGTGACGCTCCCGCGCCGGCACGCGAACCCGTGAACGCCTGACCACCCGCTCCATGTCATCACCACTACCGAAAGGACACCTCCGATGACTGCACACGACCACCACCACACCGACACCGCGAGCACTCCCGCATCCGACGGCGGATGCAGTGGCCACGGCCCCAGCGCCGAGGCCCTCGCCCAGACCCCCGCGGCCGAAATGGCCCAGTGCCCCGTCATGGTCGGCACCCCGGTCGTCAAGGCCGACGCCGAGGCCGCTGGCCTGGTCCGCGACCACGACGGGCAGCGGTACTGGCTGTGCTGCGCCGCCTGCGGACCCCTGTTCGACGCAGACCCCGACCGCTACGCGAACGCGGCCTGAGACCGGGTCACGCAACCGGACGTCCTGGCTTTCGTACCCCGAGAACCACTCACACGGGCACGAGGCCAGCGTCCGGCCAACGACCTGGCGAAACGATCACGAGGAAGGGAACGTCATGAGCAGACGCATGAACCGGGCCGCGAACCGACGTCTGGGTGCCGTCGTCGGCGCCGGACTGCTCAGCGTCGCCGTTGTGCTGGCCGGATGCGCTGGCGACAACGCGGATGAGGACTCGCCTGCGGGCTCCTCACAGGAGCACGGCGAGCATGGCGGGATGGACCACCCGGCCGACGGCGGCCCGGTCCCTGAAGGCATGACCGAGGCCACCGACCCCGCCTACCCGGTCGGCACCGAGGTCACCCTGGCCGCGGACCACATGGAGGGCATGGACGGCGCGACCGCGACGATCGTGGGCGCCTACGACACCTACACGTACTCCGTCGACTACACCCCCACCACCGGTGGCGACCCCGTCACCGATCACCGCTGGGTCGTCCAGGAAGAACTCGCCGACGCCGGAGACGAGCGGCTGGCCGACGGCACCGAGGTCACCCTCGACGCCGCACACATGGACGGCATGGACGGCGCGACGGCCACGGTCGCCTCCTCGACCGAGGAGACCGTCTACGTCGTCGACTTCGAAGCCGGCGGCATGACCATGACCAACCACAAGTGGGTCGTCGAGAGCGAGATACAGCCCGCTTCCTAGACGCAGACGCGCCGCGATCAGCGCCGCCACAAGCGTCGGCACACCCGGGGAGACGAACATGAACGAACACACCAGCCGCCACCCCAAGGGCCATACGGGCCACGCCCCAACCGACCAGGCCCGGGCGGATCACGCTGGCCATCAGCAGCACGCCCAGGATGTCGGGGACGAGCACCATGCTCACCACACCGGCCACGAGGAGCACGCCGGGCACGGAGATCACTCCGAAAGCGGCGCCGCTCAGCAGAGCAACGACCACCACTCCGGTCACGGCGACCACGGTGGGCATGGCGGTCACGCGGGTCATGGAGATCATGTCGGGCGGTTCCGGCGGCTGTTCTGGATCATGCTCGCCTTGGCGGTCCCGGTGGTGGGTTTCAACGAGATGTTCGCCCACCTGCTCGGCTATCACCTGCCTGACGCGGAGTGGGTGTGGTGGGTCTCGCCGATCCTCGGCACCGTCGTCTACGCCTGGGGCGGCTGGCCGTTCCTCACCGGTGCACTGAGCGAGGTCCGCTCCCGCAAGCCCGGGATGATGCTGCTGATCGGATTGGCGATCACGGTCGCGTTCATCGCCTCCTGGGGCGCGACGCTGCACATCCTGGATCATGAGCTGAACTTCTGGTGGGAGCTCGCGCTCCTGGTGGTCATCATGCTGCTCGGCCACTGGATCGAGATGCGCTCCCTGGCCCAGACCACCTCGGCCCTGGACTCCCTGGCCGCGCTCCTGCCCGACGAGGCCGAGAAGGTCGACGGCGACCAGGTCGTGAAGGTCGCGCCCACTGACCTGGCCGTCGGCGACGTGGTCATAGTCCGCCCAGGCTCGGCGGTCCCTGCCGACGGGAGAATCGTCGACGGTTCAGCGTCGATGGATGAGTCGATGGTCACCGGGGAGTCCAAGACCGTCCGCCGCCAGGTGGGCGAGACCGTGGTTGCCGGGACCGTCGCGACCGACTCCGGCCTCCGGGTCGAAGTCACCGCCACCGGTGACGACACCGCCCTGGCCGGCATCCAGAAGCTAGTCGCCGACGCCCAGGCCTCCTCCTCCCGCGCCCAGCGGATCGCCGATACCGCGGCGGCCTGGCTGTTCTGGTTCGCCCTCGGCGCGGCCGCAATCACCGCCGTCGTCTGGTCACTCGTCGGGCTGCCCGACGACGCGGTGGTGCGCACCATTACCGTGCTGGTGATCGCCTGCCCTCACGCTCTGGGCCTAGCGATCCCGCTGGTGGTCTCCATCGCCACCGAGCGCGCCGCCCGCGGCGGCGTTCTCGTCAAGGACCGCCTCGCCCTGGAGTCCATGCGCACCGTCGACGCGGTCCTCTTCGACAAGACCGGCACCCTCACCAAGGGCGAGCCCACCGTCACCGCCATCGAGCGCGCCGGAGGCCACGACGGTGACGAGATCCTGGCGCTGGCCGCCGCCGCAGAGGCCGACAGCGAACACCCCTTGGCACGCGCCATCACCAGCGCCGCGAAGGACCGCGACCTCGACGTCCCTCAAGCTCGTGACTTCTCCTCCTCGCCGGCCGTCGGAGTCAAGGCGACCGTCAAGGCCACGGTGATCGAGGTCGGGGGTCCGTACCTGCTCGAACAGCACGGACTCGATGAACTGCCCGTTGCCGACACCTGGCGGGCGGAGGGGGCGATCATCCTGCACGTTCTGGCCGATGGCGAGGTCATCGGTGCCCTGCGGCTGGCCGATGAGATCCGGCCCGAGTCCAGGGATGCCGTCGATGCCCTGCACGCTGCCGGGGCGCAGGTCGTGATGATCACCG
>CAKZIH010000222.1 GCA_936931335.1 uncultured Nostocoides sp.
CCGCGGCCCGGGCTTGGGCGGCCAGCACCGACCAGGAGGGATCCCGGTCGGCTCGCAACAGGTCAAGGCAACCCAGGCACGGGCCCGTCGCGCCGCTCGTGACGCCGCTCACCAATGGACCGACGGACGCCCCGGACCGGGTGAGCACCACCGGCAGATGCGCGACACCTGTGCTGTGCCACGGTTCGACCTCGTCTCGGCCGACGACTTCGGTGGTCACCAGGATCACCAGATCCACGACTCGCCGGGGTGGTCGCTCGCCCCGGCCCAGTCGGGCGACTTCCCCGACGTCCGCGTGGCGCAGCAGATCGGCGATCCGGGCACTGGTCAGACCGGCGCCGCTCACCCATACCCGGGCTCGGGTCCGCGCGGCGGGGCTGCCCTGGTCTTGGCGGCATTCGGGGAAAAGTCCCTGCGCCTGCAGTACGCGCAGGACCAGGCCCATCCGGCCCGGAGTCAGACCCCGGGCCCGGCCTGCGGCCATTGGATCCTGCCCGCCATCGCATTCGCGCAGCCAGTCGACCTCGGCTTCGGTGAGCCCGGCGATCCGCACCGCCGCGGCCGGATCGAGACCGAACTGCACGCTCCCGTCCAAGCGGCGCAGGGGCCGCGACCGCGCAGGCCGCAGAGGCCATGACGACATCGAGGCCTCCTCGGGTGCGAACGGCATACCTGCCTGGTGACCTCACTGTCGCAGACCCCGGGGACAACGAAAGGCCCGTCGTCCACAGGGTGTGGACAACGGGCCTTGTCGACGAAGTGCTCAGGCCTTGGCGAGGATCCGGTTCAGGTTGGTCCCGCACTCGGGGCACTTGCCCTTGGCCATGCGACGGCCGTTCTCGGATATGACGACCTTCCCCTCCGCCTCGCGCTTCTCCTTGCACTTGACGCAGTAGAACTCGCCCTTGTAGGTCTCGTCGGCCATTGCGGATTCTCCTTTGTAGGACATGGACTCCTCGGCCTTTCGGCAGCCGCGGAACTCCCCCACCCTAGATCACCGAGCACGCTGCGGACGGTTTGAGAGGTCTGTGTGTACAAGCGCGCCGTACGCTGCCCGGGTGAGCGAGGAGGTCGAGATCCGGCGCAGCTCCCGGCGGCGCCGAACCGTAAGTGCCCGCCGCGAGCAGGGGCGGATCGTGGTGTTGATGCCCGCGGGTCTGAGTCCGGCCCAGGAACAGCGCTTCGTGGACAGCATGGTCGCCAAGATTCAGCGCTCCGAGGCCCGGCGCAATCTGCCGGACGGGGAGAGCGATCTACTGCGGCGCGCGCGGCGCATCTCCACCCGCCATCTGGACGGCCGCGCCCAGCCGCGCGAGGTGCGCTGGGTGTCCAATCAGGAGCGCCGTTGGGGGTCGTGCACCCCGGCCACGGGCACCATTCGGCTCTCCGATCGTCTCGCGTCCATGCCCGCGTATGTCGTGGACTACGTCCTGCTGCACGAGTTGGCGCACCTGCTGGAAGCCAGTCACAACGAACGCTTTTGGGCGCTGGTGGGGCGGGACCCGATGACCGAACGGGCGCGGGGTTTCCTAGAGGGCGTGGCGCATGCGGCGGGTTTGGACATGAGCGCCCCGGATCTGGCCTATAGCGACTAGCCACGAACTCATGCGGTAGCCACGAACTTATGCGATGCAACGCGTGACCTCGTGCGGGACGCGTGAGTCGCGGCCACCGGGGTCAGGAAGTAGGTCCTTGTCGGCGGGCCTCATCAGCCGCCGCCCGCGTCCGCCAGCCCCTGCGTCCGCTGCCGCCTGCGTCAGCGCCGCCCGCGTCAACCGGCTTCGGCAGCCAGTCGCTGGCGGCCCACCGCGATGAGCCGCGGCAGGTCGGGGCCGACCTGCGGGGGGAGGGCATCGACCGGGAACCACTGCACGGCCAAGGATTCGGAACTGGCCTGGGCCAGCGCCGCGGCGGGGGCGGTGGCCAGATAGCGGATGTCCAGATGCTCCGCGCAGTCCCCGAACCGCGCCCCCAGCGCGTGCCGATCCAGATCCAGCGGCTTTTCCCGGACATCGAGTGTGCTCAGGCCGGACTCCTCGCGCGCCTCCCGGGCCGCCCCGGCGCTCACCCCGGCATCCTCGGTCTCCAGATGCCCGCCGAACTGCAGCCACATCCGGGCCTTGGCATGCAGGTGCAGCAGCACCGAACCGCCGTCCTCGCTGAGCACCAGGCAGGAGGCGGTCAGATGGCTAGGCGGACCCTGCTTGCTCACCGCCATCGGGTCGGCCGCCAGCGCGTTGAGAAAGCCCCGGCGCAACTGCTCCTGGATGGCGTCGGGCGCGGCATAGGCGAGCAGGACCGCGAGAGCATCGTCATACAGATGCCGCACCGGCGGCGGTGCCAAGCGGTTCATGGCGATTCGCCGTCCAACATCGCGCGCAAGGCGTCGTCCATCTCGTCGGGGCCGGGATTGGCGGTACGCCGCTCGACATAGCCCAGCACGTCGTCGAGGTCGGCCGCAGTGGGTGCGACATCGGGGTGGCCCCAGGCGGAATCGCGCAGTTCGGCGCCGCCGGCGGACTCCAGCGCGGAAAACAGATTCGCGGCATCGCGCAGGCGGCGGGGGCGCAACTCCATACCGACCAGGGCGGCGAAGGCCTTTTCGGCCGGACCGCCGGTGGCGCGCCGGCGGCGCACCGTCTCGGCCAGGGCAGCGGCTTGCGGCAGGTGCGTGGACGCGGCCCGTTCGGCGACCACATCGACCCAGCCCTCCACCAGTGCCAGCCAGGTCTCCAACCGGGCCAGGGCGGCTTGCTGGGCCGGGGTCGGCTTGGGCGCAAAGATCTTGTCCGCCAAGGAACTTTGCAGCGCCTCGGGGTCGGTCGGGTCGATCCCGCCGAGCGCGGCCTCGATGCCCTCGGTGTCGATGGCGATATCGCGGGCATAGTCCTGCACCGCGACGACGATCTGCGGCGCGAGCCAGGGCACCCCGGCAAAAAGCCGCAGGCGGGCCGCCTCCCGCACCGCGAGATAGAGCCATACCTGCTCCAGGTCGATCTCCAGGCCCTCGGCGAAGGTGGCGATATTGGCCGGGATGAGCGCCAGCACGTCCCCGCTAGTCAGCGGCAGGGCCACCTCGGTGCCGGACAGGGTGTCGCCGGCCAATGCGGCCAGGCCCTGGCCCAACTGAGCGGAGAACATCGAGGCGCCGGCGCGCTCGAGCATCGGCCCGATCTGGGCCATCGCCGCGGCGGGGTTGGTGCCTGGCGGCAGCATGGACGACATCGCCTCGAAGCC
>CAKZIH010000223.1 GCA_936931335.1 uncultured Nostocoides sp.
GCCGGGTGCTCCGCAGCAGGCGGAACCGCAGCCGGGCATGCCGCCGGCCGGGCCCGACCAGGGCTGGGCGCCGCCCCCGCCGCGCCAGGGCTGAGCACCAAGGCTGAGCCGAACCGACCCGTCACCGGACCACCGCCTAAGGTGGTCCGGTGACGCTGCTTGAGGCCCTGATCGTTGTCCTGACCGGCGTCGCCGCCGGCACCATCAACACGATCGTCGGCTCGGGCTCACTCATTACCTTCCCTGCGCTCTTGATCCTCGGGGTGCCGCCGCTGACCGCCAACGTCTCGAACAACCTGGGCATGCTCCCCGGAGGGGTGAGCGGGACCTGGGGGTATCGCCGCGAACTGCTGGGTCGCTGGCCCGGGTTGCTGCGGCTGCTGCCATGGTCGGTTGCCGGAGCCCTCACCGGGGCCTGTCTGCTGCTGGTGCTGCCGGCGTCCGCATTCTCCGCGATCGTGCCGGTGCTCATCGCTTTCGGTTTGCTGATGGTGGTCTTTGGGCCGCGCTTACAGCGCTGGAGCGCCCGGCGCCGCGAGGAGGCCGGGGCCGCCGCGGGTGGACAGGGGCCGGCATTAGTCGTTGGCATCCTGCTCGCCGCGGTGTATGGCGGGTACTTCGGCGCCGCTCAGGGTGTCATCCTCATGGGCCTGCTGAGCACCCTGGCGCAGGGAACGCTGCAACAACTCAATGGCTACAAGAACGTCTTGGCCCTGGTGGCCAACACCATGGCGGCCCTGGTCTTCCTCATCGTGTCGCCCGAGCACATCGACTGGCTGGTTGTCGCCCTGCTCGGTGTGGGAACGCTGGTCGGCGGTCTGCTCGGGGCCGGGATCGGGCGGCGGCTGCCACCTCCCGCGTTGCGCGCGATCATCGTGGCAATCGGTGTGATCGGCATCATCAAGATGGTGTTCTTCCCGTGACCGGAGCCGGTATGCCGATCGAGATTCGTTCGCTAGACGATCCGGCGCTGCGCGATTACGTCGGCCTGACCGACGTCGCCTTGCGCACCCGGATGGAGCCCGCAGGCGGGCTCTTCATTGCCGAGTCGGAGAAGGTGATCCGCCGCTGCCTGGCGGCCGGCTATCGACCTCGGTCGTTTCTCATGGGGCGGCGCTGGTTGACCGACCTGGCCGATCTGGTGGATTTGGCTGGGGCGCAAGAGGTTCCGGTTTATACCGGGGATGCCGAGGTCATTGAGCGCCTCACCGGCTTCCACCTGCACCGCGGGGCATTGGCCGCGATGCACCGCCGCCCGCTCGCCCCGGTAGCGGACCTGGTCCGCGAGGCGCGGCGGGTGTTTGTGCTCGAGGACATCGTCGACCACACGAATGTCGGGGCCATCTTCCGATCGGCCGCGGCGCTCGGGGTGGACGCCGTACTGGTTACCCCGCGATGCGCGGATCCCTTGTACCGCAGGGCGATCCGCGTCTCCATGGGGACGGTCTTCCAGGTGCCGTGGACCCGGATCGAGCCCTGGCCAGGCGGATTGGAGGTCTTGCGGGAGGCGGGCTTCGTCACGGCGGCGCTGGCTCTGGGGGAGGATTCGATCTCGCTCGATGAACTGGCCGCCGACCCGCCGGAGCGACTCGCCTTCATCCTGGGCACGGAGGGCGACGGCCTGCGCCGCCAAACGCTCGCCGCGGTGGAGCGCGCGGTGCGGATCCCGATGGCCGGCGGGGTGGACTCGCTCAATGTCGCCGCGGCCGCCGCGGTGGCGGCCTACGCCC
>CAKZIH010000224.1 GCA_936931335.1 uncultured Nostocoides sp.
AGCCGCCCTCGGAGAACTGCGCGGCCATCGCTCGGCCCAGGGCCGAGGTGACGCCGGAGGCGACGGGGGAGACGATCTGCTCCCATACGACCATGGTGTCCTCGATCCACTCCGAGCGTGACCAGGCCACCCCCTCGATCCCGGGCGCCTCGAACTCGGTCACCGCACCGAGCCACAGGTCGGCTACGCGGGCCGCCTCCCGGGCCAGCGTGGCCTCCCGCTCGCCCATCGCTGCGTCACCCTGCGCGGCCAACAGCTTGCGGGCCACATCGGTGGTGATGGTGGGCGAGAGCGGGCCTTCGTCGGTGCCATTGAACATCGCCTGGACCTGCGACATCATCCCCTCGAACTGGGCCACGGGCAGGTTGCCCAGACCCATCGCGGAGAAATGCTCGAGCATCTCCGGAGGCAGATCAAGCCCGCCGGTCATCCGGCGCAGCGACTCGAGCATGTCCGGCGGCAGGCCGCCCGCGGACTCGTCGTCGGGGGATGCCTCGCCGGGGGGCAGTTCGTCGGGCACGGCAAGCTCCTTGGGCCGGTTATGAGAATCTGTCACCCAAGACAACCACGTCCGAGGGACAACAGTTCCCGGTGCCACGCAAGGAGGGCCCGTATGCCGTGTCCCACCCCGGACACCGGCCCGCCGGCGGCGGATGCCACCGGCGCGGTGGTGCTCTGCGAGCTGCGCGCCGAGGCGGTGTCCGTGGACGAGGTGCTGGCGGCGGTTGCCGACCCGACGTGCGGGGCGCAGGTGATCTTCATCGGGCGAGTCCGCGATCACGACCACGCCCGGCAGGTGGCCCGGCTCGGCTATTCGGCGCATCCCGAGGCGCGCGAGCGGATGGCCGAAGTCTGCGCGCAGGTCGCCACCGAGCATGACGTGCGCCGGGTTGCCGCGCTACACCGAGTCGGCGATCTGGAGATCGGCGATATCGCCGTCGTCGCGGCGGTGGCCTCCGGACATCGTCAGGAAGCCTTCGCCGCCGGCCGCGATCTCATCGACCGGATCAAGGCGGAGACGCCGATCTGGAAGCACCAGCGCTTCGCCGATGGTGCCGACGAATGGGTCGGGCTGCCCTGAGCACTCCTGCCCTGAGCACTTCCGCCGATGTTTCCGGCGCCGCTGACCCCAGCGGGCTGTCGCCGCGGGTGCGCGCGCTGTTGTGGACAGCCTTCCTCGGGGTCGCCTTGGCGGCGCTCATCGCGCTCATCCCACTGCCATACGCCATCCTGCGTCCTGGCCCGGCGATGAATACCCTCGGCCACGGTCCGGACGACAAACCGCTCGTCGCAGTTAGCGGTGCGCCGGTCTATCCCACCAGTGGGGCGCTGGACTTCACCACGGTCCGGGTCGGCGGCGGGCCGGGGCGGCGGATCAACGCCTGGGATCTGCTCGGCGCCTGGCTCAGCCCCAGCGCGGAGATCTTCCCGCAGGACGAGATCTTCCCCAAGGGCTCGACCAGCGAGCAGATCCAGGAGCAGAACACCGCGGCCATGACCGGCAGCCAGCGCGAGGCCACCGCGGTCGCCCTGCGCAGCCTGGGGAAACCGGTCAAGCAGATCCTCCTCATCGCCTCCGTCGATCCGAAGGTCCCGGCCGCCAAAGTCCTACGCGACGGAGACGTGATCGACACCATCGAGGGCCAAGCGGCCGACTCGCTGAGCGTCATCCAAGACCGGGTGCGACGGCATACGGCGGGGGAGAGCGTCAAAGTGGTGGTCAAGCGCAATGGCACCCGGGTGCCGCTCTCCGTGCCCACCACCTCAATCGACGGGGTGACGGCGCTCGGGGTGCGGCTCGCCTCCGATTACGACTTCCCGTATGAGGTGCGCATTGACGCCGGTGATGTCGGCGGTCCGTCGGCAGGGACGATGTTCGCGCTCGCGATCCGCGATGTGCTCACCCCGGGGGCGATGACCGGCGGCAAGAAGATCGCGGGCACCGGCACCATCGACGACGACGGCACGGTCGGCCCGATCGGCGGTATTCGCCAGAAGGTCGCCGGCGCCAAGGACGCCGGGGCCGCATACTTTCTCGCGCCCGCGGCCAATTGCGCCGACCTGCGCGACCACCAACCGAAGGGTATCCAGGTGGTGCGGGTGGCCACCTATACCGAAGCGGTCAGCGCCGTGGAATCGATCGCCAAGGGCGCCACGGACGCGCTGCCCTCCTGTTCCTAGGCCCATTCAGCGCGGCAGGTCCTCCTGCAAGGTCGCGGCCAGGGCGGCGAGCAATCCGGGGGCCAGATCGGGCCCGGTGGCCACCAGGTCATCGCTGTCGTGGGCGCGCTGGCGCAGCAGGCACAGCCGGCGCCCGTCGCGGTGCACGGCGGCGAGCAGGCGCACATCCCGCCGGTCCGGGTGGTCCTGCAGCCGCTGCAACGCGGCCGTCGGGTCGTCGGGCAGGTCGCGCTCCGCCGCTGGCGGCACGACCAGGCGTTCCACGGCCAGGGCAACACCGAGCACGGCCTGCGGCCAGAAGATTCGCCCGAGCGCCTGCTGCACATCGCCGCGCTCCTCGAAGCCCTCCTGTTCCACCGCCGACAGATCGTCCGGTCCGGCGGTGCGGAAGGAGAGTCCCGGGGCCGAGCCGGCCAGCTCGCTGGTGGGGACCAGGGCAAAGAGCCGGGCCGACTGGTCCCAGCCGTCCCGGGCGACATAGCGCTCGGTTTCCACGGCGACCTCCCGCAGGCCGTCACGCTCGGATTGGGGGGCGGTCTGCGCCTGATCGCTCATCCGCCCATCGTGCCCGATGGGGCGGTTGTCAGATCCAGTAGGTAGTTTGCCCCCGTGAGCGATTCCGAGTGGACCGTCCCGGACGGACCGGATGAAAGCCCAGGCGGGGCCCATGCGGCCGGCCCCAGCCGCCTGCAGCGACGCCGTCGGGGTCCGCTGCTGCCCACGCTCCTGGTCCTCGCCACCCTCGCGTTGCTGGCCACGGCCGCCTCCGGGGTGTGGACCGACATCCTCTGGTATCGCTCGGTGGGCTTCTCGACCGTCTTCACCACCAGCTTGCTGACCCGCATCGTGCTCGGCGCGGTGGGTTTCCTGCTGGTCGCCGGGCTGGTCGGTGGCGGTCTGGTCTTCGCCTACCGGCAGCGGCCGGTGTATGCCCCCTCCCCGGAGGCCAACGAGAGCCTGGAGCAGTACCGGGTGGCCATCGAGCCGGTGCGCCGGCTCGCCGCTCTGGTCATCCCCCTGATTCTCGGGGTGCTGGGCGCGACGGCAGCCTCCGGGATGTGGCGCACCTATCTCGCCTGGGCCAATCGCACGCCCTTTGGCACCAAGGATCCGCAGTTCGGGCGGGATGTCTCCTTCTTCGTCTTCACCGTGCCGTGGCTGCAGGCGGTAATCAGCTTCCTGACGATGACCCTGGTCATCGCGCTGGCCGCGGCCGCGTTCACGCATTACATCTATGGCGGGCTGCAGTTGCCCGGCCGCGGTCCGACCACGCGCGCCGCGCTGGTGCACGTCTCGGTGCTCGGCGCGCTGCTCGCGCTCACCCGCGCCGCCGCCTACTGGGTAGACCGATACGCCTTGGCGACCAAGGAGTCGCCGTTGATGACCGGCATCCGGTATGCCGATAGCCACGCCGTGCTCCCGGCGAAGCTCATCCTCGCGGTCGCCGCCGTCATCGTCGCCGTGCTTTTCCTCGGCGCGATCCTCACCCGCTCCTGGCGCCTACCGATCATCGGCGTGGCCATGCTGCTCATCACCTCGGTCGTGGTCGGTGGCATTTATCCGGCGGTGATCCAGTCGCTGCGGGTGCGCCCGTCGGAGAAGTCGCTGGAGGCGCCCTTCCTGCAGCGCAATATCACCGCCACGCGGGCGGCATACGGGCTGGACAAGGTCCAGGTCAAGCCATACCGGGTGCGCACGGACGCCGCGCCGGGTCAGTTGCGCGACGATGCGGCGACGATCCCGGGGATTCGGCTCGTGGACCCGATCGTGGTGGCGCCGACCTTCCGGCAGCTTGAGGCGCTGCGCTCTTTCTACACCTTCCCCGACGCCCTGGATGTCGACCGCTACCAGATCGACGGCAAGGAGTCGGATGTCGTTGTCGCGGTGCGCGAGCTCTCGCTGGAGCAGGTGGCCGGCGGGCTGCGCAACTGGCTCAACGACCATACGGTCTACACGCACGGGTTCGGGTTGGTCGCGGCCTATGGCAACAAGCGCGGCAGCGACGGACAGCCGGTCTTCGCGGTGCGCAATATCCCGCCGACCGGGGTGCTCGGCGAGTTCGAGCCCCGGGTCTACTTCGGGGAGCAGTCGCCAGAGTATTCGGTGGTCGGCAGCGCCGCGGGGGCGGCGCCACGCGAGTTCGACTATCCCGACGACGCTTCGCCGCAGGGCCAGAAGAACAACACCTACAGCGGGCGCGGCGGGGTGCCGATCGGCTCGCTGCTGCGCCAGGCCGCGTATGCGGTCAAGTATCGCGAGTTCAACTTCCTGCTCTCCGACGCGGTCGGCAAGGACTCCCGGATCCTCGATCACCGCCGTCCGCTGGAACGGGTGCAGCGGGTGGCTCCGTGGTTGACCCTGGACGGCAATCCATATCCCGCGGTCGTGGACGGGCGGATCCAGTGGATCGTCGATGGGTACACCACTTCGGCGAACTATCCCTACTCCCAGTTGGAGAATCTGGACAGCGCGACCTCGGACTCCACGACCCGGTCGGCGACCAGTGTGTCGGCCATCCGCGCCGGCCAGGTGAACTACATCCGCAACTCGGTCAAGGCCACGGTCGACGCCTTCGACGGCACCGTGCACCTGTATGCCTGGGACGAGAGCGACCCGGTGATGCGGACCTGGGCGAAGGCGTATCCGGGCACCGTCGAGCCGCTGGCGAATATCAGTGGTTCCCTGATGCAGCACCTGCGCTATCCGGAAGACCTGTTCAAGGTCCAGCGCACGATGCTGGCTCGCTATCACGTCACCGAAGCCGCCTCCTTCTATGGCCGGGCGGACTTCTGGCGGGTGCCTCAGGACCCCGCACAGAGCGCGCAGGTCTACCAGCCGCCCTACTACCTGACGCTCGCGGTGCCGGGGCAGGAGCAGCCGACGTTCTCCCTGACCACCACGTTCATGCCGATCGGCGACCGCCAGGTGCTCTCCGGCTTCCTGTCGGTGGAGGCGGATGCCGGGGCGACCACGGGCCGGCGCAGCGAGGGCTATGGCGCGCTACGGCTGCTGGAACTGCCGCGTGACTCCAATGTCAAGGGCCCGGCCCAGGTCCAGAACGACATCCGCAGCTCCAATGACAACTCTCCGGGATTTGCGCTGACGCTGAGCCAGTTCCTCAACAACAACCAGCAGGGGTCCAAGCTGACCTTTGGCAACCTCCTCACGCTGCCGGTCGGCGGGGGACTGCTCTACGTCCAGCCGATCTATGTTTCCGCCCAGTCGGAGTCCTCCTATCCGCTGTCGCGGGTGACCGTGGCTGCCTTCGGCGACAAGCTGGCCTGGTCCGACACCCTCACCGGGGCACTGGATCAGCTCTTCGGCGGCAACTCCGGCGCGGATGCTGGTGACTCCGGTTCCGGGACTTCGACGCCGCCTACCCCCGACGGGCAGGAGCCGGATGCCAAAGCGGCGCTCAACACGGCGCTCGCTGACATGCAAAAGGCCTTTGACGACGGCAAGAAGGCGCTGGCCGATGGCGACTTCGCGGCATACGGCCAGGCCCAGGAGCGGCTGCAAGAGGCCCTGGACCGGGCCGTCAAAGCGGCCCCCGAGGGCAGCCTCGACGCCGGGGCCGGCGGGGGAACCGGAGGCTGAGGTGGGCCGGCCGATTTGGTGGGCCGGACTGCGTCACGTATGGTGGAACCACCGACGCGGGGTGGAGCAGTTCGGTAGCTCGCCGGGCTCATAACCCGGAGGTCGCAGGTTCAAATCCTGCCCCCG
>CAKZIH010000225.1 GCA_936931335.1 uncultured Nostocoides sp.
TTCGGCGGCTGCACCAACATCGGCGAATGCTCGGCCGCCTGCCCCAAGGGCATCCCGATGGACGTGATCAGCCAGTTGAACCAGGACTTCCGGGGTGCCCGGCGACACGCCACCCGCTGAGCCGGCAGACACCGAAATCCCGGCCGCGGACCCGGCGGAATTGGCGCGTTTCTGGGAGCTCGCCCGGGTCAAGGCCAAGCTCAACCGGCTTGAGGTCTACACCGGTATGACGCCGGTCAGTTCGCTGATCCCACCTGCCTGGGCCTTCGGGGCCACGCCGCGGCAGGCCGACGACCTGCTCGCGCTGGTCCTGGCCGGCACCAAGACCGCCACCGCCGGCGCGCTCTGGGACTATCAGGCCGCGGGGGAGGAACTGCCCACCCCGGGAGAACTGGCGATTCTGCTCGACGGCGGCGCTCACCCGCGGGCCTTGATCGAGATCACCGCGGTGGACGTGCTGCCCTTCGATCAGGTGAGCGCCGTTCACGCGTATGCGGAGGGCGAGGACGACCGGAGCCTGGAATCCTGGCGTCGGATCCACGAGCGCTTCTTCACCGAGATTGCCGGGCACGACCAGGGCTTCAGCCCGCAGATGCCGGTGGTTTGTGAACGCTTCCGCGTGCGCTATCCCACGCCGCGCAACGCCTGACCTGCGCGCGTCCGCTCACCGCCTGACCAAAACCCTTCTGCCACAGCGAATTTGCCGCATAACTGCAGTTCAGCGCGACAAAGTGCCCGGCGGCACTTAGGGTCGAAAGGGCAGGGGACAGCGCCGTCACCGCAGCCGTTGTTGACGGGAGATTGGCCCCTGAAGTCAGGGAGGCACAACGAAGTGAACAAGCGATTCACCTTGCCCGTGGCCGTAGCGGCCGCACTGGCAATGGCGCCCCTCGCCGGCGGCGCCAGCGCTGCTCCCGCGGGTAGCCAGGACGGGTCGAGTGCGGCCGAGCGGTTCGCACTGCGTCACGGCATACAGACCGCGCCCAAGGGCAGCGCGGACCTCAAGGGCAGCATCCGGTCGGCCAATCCGTATGTCGGTATGCCGCCGAAGGAGTCCTCGATCGACTTCGCCACATGGCGGGAGCAGATGAAGAAGGCGGGGGCCGAACGTTCGGCCAGCAGCCGGCTGGCGCAGGTGCGCAAGGCCGCCGGCGTCATCCCGACCCCCTTCGTGTACGACGAGCAAGAGATCGTCCGCTCGAACAGCAACGACAGCCAGGACGAGGCCGAGCGCATCTCCGCCTTCGGCACCGCCCAGGGCAAGAAGAATGCGGTGCGCATCCTCGGCGACCTGGACGCCTTCACCCAGCGCACTTCCACCCTGGCGCCGGCTCCCGAGGACAACGGATCGATCCCGCTGGCCGCGGACTCGACCCTCGACCCGCAGGAAACCGTCACCACCACTGGCGTCATCGGCGATGGCCCGCATGGCAGCTCCGGTGATGGCACCGGCGACTTCGACTTCTACAAGATCGAGGCCACTGCCGGCGAGCGGCTGACCGTGGACACCGGGGCGACCTCCCTGGATACGGTCGTTGGCATCTACGACGCCGCCGGCACCCTGCTCGCGGTGGATGATGACAGCGGTCCGGGGCTCTCCAGCTACCTGACCTATGACGTGAGCGCCGCCGGCACCTACTACGCGATCATCACGACATACAAGGCCGGGGGTCCCTTCCCCAACGACCCAATGGACTCCGGTTCCGGCAATGGGGTCGGCCGGGAGGGCAACTACGGTCTGTCGTTGTCGCGCACCAAGGTTGACCGGGACTTCTACGCGGTCTGGCTGCGCCCGGGCGACGTCCTCGGCGGCGTCGCCCGCAAGGGCACGGCCAACGAGCTGACCGTCTACCGTCCCGACGGCACCGAGATGGTCGGCGGCCAGTACACCGACGCCTCCTCCCTCTATCCGCCGGAGTCGCCCTTGCCCGGCGGCGGCAACACCACGATCGCCTATGTCGCCGAACAGGCCGGCTGGTATGGCGTCGAGGTCAACGGCGACGCGGGTGCCTATGAGGTCCAGCTCGAGGCTTACCGTCCCGGCGGCGAGCAGGCCACCGGTCCGGTGCAGCGCATTTTCCTGGACTTCGATGGCGGCCGATTCAACACCGGCGTCTGGGGCGGTCCCGGGGTGCGGGACATCTCGCCCTTCAACGCCTGGTTGTCGCGCTGGGGCCTGAAGAAGTCGCAGGAGGCGGAGTTGATCCGCAAGATCACCACCGAGGTCAACGAGAACCTCAAGTGGGATGCGATCAACAAGGGCCTCAACCCCAAGGTGCAGGTCAACATCGTCAACTCGAGCAATAGCCCCGACATCTATGGCCAGCCGCGCACCTCGCGGTTGATCATCGGTGGCTCGATCGAGGAGTCCGGGATCAGCACGATCGGTATCGCGCAGTACATCGACCCGGGCAACTACAACATGTCCGACCAGGCGATCATCCTGCTCGACGTGCTCTCCGCACCGGCCGGTCCGGAGTCCTCGCTGAACACCTACCTGAAGCCGGAGAGCGACCGGGTCGCCTTCGTCTCCCAGGCAGTGGGCAATGTGGTCGCGCACGAGATGGGTCACCTGATCGGCAACTACCACACCGACAACGCCAACGAGGTGGCCAACCTGATGGATGCGGGTGGCGCCGGCTTCGCGAAGCTCTTCGGTGTCGGCCCGGACGGGGTCGGTGGCACGGCGGACGACATCGACACCGATTTCACCACGGACACCTATCGTCCGACGGAGGGCTTCACCGGCCTGGAGAACACCCTGAATGTGACCTCGTGGGCGTTCACCAAGCGATGAGCTGACCGGGTCCACGGACCATGAGCGCTCGCCAGCGCCGTATGTCGTATGCCCCCCGGGCTGGCCTCGCAGGATTGCCCGGTCACGCCACCGCGGGCTCGGCGTTAATGGTTTCGGCACTGGTGGTTTCCGCGCTGGTGATCACCGCGCGCACGGCGGGGACGCGCCGCGCCACCGGCACCAGCAGCGCGACCCCGGACAGCACCAGGAGCAGCAGCACCCCCCAGGCGCTATAGCGATCGTGATCGAGCAGGCCCAGGAAGAGCGCGGGCGCGAGGATGCCCGAGATCGTCCACGACATTTGGTATGCCGCGAGATAGCGCCCCCGCACCTGCGCCGGGGCCGCGTCCACGGCCGCCGCCGACAGCGGTGGCCCGGCGAGGATCTCCCCGAAGCTGTAGACCACGACGGCGCCGAGCACCCCGACGACCGCCGGGGCCGTGGGCAACAGCCCACAGCCGGCGAGCAGGGTGAAGCCCGCGGCATACATGAGCAAACCGGCGGTGATGACGCGATGGCGGGTGCGCCCGTCCATCCGGCGCACGACCAGGCTCTGCAGGAAGCCGACCAGCACCGTGTTGACAGTGAAGAGGGCGCCGCTCACCCACCCGGGCAGGCCGAGCACGTCGATGGCGTAGACGGGCATGACGATGACCAAGGACATCGTGCCGAAGGCGTAGCAGGCGCTGACCAGGACCAGGGCGAGATAGCGCCTATCACGCAGCACCCGGGCCCAGCCTGCGAAGCCCCGGACCTCCGGGCCCGCCGCGGACTCCGAGGGTGCGGCTTCCCCGGCGGGGATTCGGCGCAGGGCGAGGAAGGCGGCGGCATAGCTGGCGGCATTCACCCAGGCGAGGGCATCGAAAGCGCGCACCGTCCCGATGCTGACCACGACCCCGGCCGCCAGGCCGCCCACCGCGAAACCGACATTGCGTAGGGCACCGAGGAAGCCGAACCAGATCTCCCGCTCACCCTCCGGAGTGGCCGCCGCGACCAAGGGGGAGAACGAGGCCCAAAAGGCCGACTGGCCCAAGCTGGTCACCATGCCCGCGATCACGATCCCCGCGAAGCCGTCGACAAAGGGGTAGCTGAGGAAGCCGATCCCTTCGAGAATGTTTGCCGCGAGCAGCAGGCGCTTGGCGCCGAAGCGGTCGACCAGGGAGCCGGCGGCCAACACGAAGGGCACCGCGAGGATGCCGCAGATGCTCAGGGCCAGACCGATCTCCCGCTTGCCGACATCGGTCGTGGTGAGGAAGTAGAGGATCGACACCGGCATGAAGACCCCGCTGCCCAGCGCGTCGATGCCCAGCCCGGTCACCAGAGCTCTGTGACGGGACATATCGGGCAGACCGAGGCGCGACAACATGGCGACGATTGTGTCAACCCCCACCGACAGCCCGCCCGGCATTTACCGCCGGGGCCGGCCGGGCTAGAGCCAGGACCAGTGCGCCTTGAGCAGCGTGTAGCCGACGAAGGCGACCACGTCGAGCAGGGTATGCGCGAGCACCAGCGGCCACAGCCGTCGGGTGCGGCAATAGATGGCGCCGAAAACCAGCCCCATGACCAGGTTGCCCAGGAAGCCACCGAACCCTTGATAGAGGTGGTAGGAGCCGCGCACCACCGCGGAAACGGTAATCGCCGCCGCGGCGCTCCAGCCGGCCTGCCGCCACCGGGTCTGCAGATAGCCGACCATGACGACCTCTTCGAGGATGCCGTTCTGGGCCGCGGCGAGCACCAACACCGGGATGGTCCACCAGTGCTCGGACAGGTTCGCCGCGGCGATCGTGGTGTTGAGATCCAGGGCGCGTGCCACCGCATACAGCCCGAGGCCGGGTATGCCGATCACCGCCGCCAGCGCGGCGCCGCCGAGCAGATCGCGGCCGGGGCGGTGAGCATCGAGGCCGAGCAGGCCGGATGCGGCCGGATCGTCGCGCCGCATGAGATGCAGCCCGAGCAGGGCCGGGAGCACCCCAAGCGCGATCGGCAGCAGTTGATAGGCCAGGTCCAGCCACGGTCGGTCGGGGGTGACCGAGGAGTTCATCGCGGTGGTCTGAGCGCTCAGCGACTCCTGGCGGCTCACTTTGTCCACCAGCCTCAGTAGCGACCACAGCGCCGACGCGCCGAGCGATACGCCAAGCACCAGCCAGGTCTCCGTCACCAGGGTGCGCCGGGGCAGCCCAGTCCTGGGTAACGGTCCGGGACGCAGCACGGAGTCCAACGACATACGGGCCAGTGTGACCGGTGCGGCTGAACGGCAGCCGGGAACTCGGTTGCACGGGCGAACCGGCCGAGGGAGGGTGTCGGTCAAGCGCAGCTTCGAGGAGTTGGTCGCCGAGGCGGAGTCGGCCGATGTGAGCGGGTGGGGTTTTCGGCTGGTTGGCGGCCGCGCCACCGAGGAGCGTCCGCCGTGGGGCTTTGCCCGGCTGCTCGCCGAACGGCTTGCCACGGTCGAGAGCGCGCTGGATATCGACACCGGCGGAGGTGAGGTTGTCGCCGAGGCACCGGTGCTTCCGGCCGGGATGGTCGTCACCGAGTCGTGGCCGCCGAATGCCCAGCGGGCCGCGGCCACGCTCGGTCCGCGTGGGGTGCGGGTGGTCCAGACCCGCCAGGGCGACCAGACCTTGCCGTTCGACGACCGCTCGTTCGAGCTGGTTACCGCCCGGCACCCGGTGGATCCCGCCTGGGGGGAAACCCACCGCGTGCTCCGGCCCGGGGCCACTACTTCGCCCAGCACGTCGGTCCCGCGTCCGCATTCGAGCTCATCGAATTCCTCCTCGGACCGCTCTCGGAGGCGCACTACCGGGGCCGGGATCCCGAGCTGGAAGCCGCCGCGGCGACCGCCGCCGGGCTCACTGTCGAGGACCTGCGCACCGCGCGCTGCCGTATGGAGTTCTTCGACATCGGGGCCGTGGTCTGGATTCTGCGCAAATGCGTCTGGTGGGTGCCGGGCTTCACCGTGACCCGCTATGAGACCGCGCTGCGGGCCTTGGACGCCCAGCTGCGAGCCGGCGAACCATTCGTAGCGCATTCGACGCGCCTCCTCATCCAAGCCCGCCGGTAGGCACGCCCCGCGCCGCCGGTGGACGGCTGCCGTGGGGGTCATCTGGCTGGTCGGGTGCCCGCCGGATGTCGCCAGCGGAATGCCGCCGACCGGGGCGGCGTTGCGGCATACGCCCTGGTGCTTCGTCAGAAAGCTACGCTCGCCACATGATCGCCGCCCTGACCGGTATGGGGCTCTCGGCCGCGGCCGGCCTCAATGCCTACATCCCGTTCTTGATCGTCGCGCTGATCGCGCGCTTCACCGACGTGATCACCCTGCCCAGCACCTTCGCCTGGATCGAGAGCCCGTGGGCCATCGGCATCGGCGCGATTCTGTTGCTCACCGAGGTGGTCCTGGACAAGATCCCCGCGGTGGACACCATCAATGACGCGGTGCAGACCTTCATCCGCCCGAGCATGGGCGGGCTGATCTTCGCGGCAACCACGGCCGCGCAGTCGCTGGACAACTCCGCCTGGATGCAGCGCAATCAGTGGGTCGGCATCGTCCTGGGCATCATCGTCTCCGGGCTGGTGCACAGCGGCAAGATGGCCGCCCGCCCGGCTATCAACGCCGGCACCCTCGGCGCCGGCGCCCCCGTGGTCTCCACCATGGAGGATGGGGCCTCCCTCGGTCTGTCGCTGATCGCGATCTTCATCCCGGTGCTGATGATCCTGGCCCTGCTCCTGCTGGCCGGGATGCTCTTCTGGCTGTGGCGCCGGGTGCACCGCTGGCGCCGTGGCCGTCGCGACCGGCTCGGCCCCACCTACGCCTGAGGGATGTTCACTTTTCCGCCCAGGGCGGAAAAGTGCCGCTTTGGGAGGGAAGATTTCCCTTGCGAAGTGACAGTTTCCCTCCCAAAGCGGCGGGGGGCTCAGATTCGCTCGGCTCCCGGTATGCCGTCCCGCACCCGGAAGCTCGCCAGCGTGTACTTCCGCGCGAACCGGGTGGAGACCGTGCGCACCATCCGCAGGTCCACCCGCAGTTCGTCCTCGGTCACCGTGGCCACCTGATAGCCGCGCCGGTCCCCGTCGAAGAACTGGATGTGCGGGTTGTACTTGATCATCGGACCGTAATAGGGCCCATAGACCTGTCCGTCGCCATTGGTGGTCAGCGAGGTGCCGACGAACTCGGTCGCCACCACCGGGGTGCCCGGCTTGTCGAAGTTCGCGTGGATGTCGTTGACGAAGGTCGAATGCCAGTCGCCGGTGAAGACCACGGGGTTGCGGGTCTGCGCGCGGCGCCAGGCGTCGATCAGCCGTAGGCGGGCCGCCGGGAAACCATCCCAGGCGTCATTCCAGAGCAGGTCGCCCTTGGCGCCGTCGTGGTCCAGCCGAGCCAACATGACGTTGGAGCCCAAGAGATTCCAGCGGGCCCGGGAGCGGCGCAGGCCGGCATAGAGCCACTCCTCCTGGGTGCGTCCGAGCATCGAGATCGCCGGGTCATAGGCCTGCGCGCACGCCTGCGCCTCGCCCCAGCCGCACGGCGGGATGTCGCGGTACTGACGGCCGTCGATGAGGTCGAATTGCGCCAACCGGCCCCACTCGATGCGCCGGTAGATGGTGGGGCTGGCGAACTGCCGCGTGGTCAGCCGCACGGGCTGGTGTTCATACCAGGCCTGGTATGCCGCCCGGCGCAGCCGCGCGATCTCATACGGCGGGTACTGGCTGTGGGTGTTGGCGTAGTCGTTGACCACCTCGTGGTCGTCCCAGGTGACCAGCCAGGGGTTGGCCCGGTGGGCCGCCTGCAGATCGGGATCCGACTTGTACCAGGCGTACTGCTGGCGCCAGCGCGTCAGATCCTGGGGCGCCTGCTGCATCACCTCGGGGACCTGCGCCTCGCGCAGCCCGGCGTCGCCAGGTATCCCACCCTCATAGACATAGTCACCCAGGTGCACGGTCAGATCCGCGTCCTCGGTCGCGAGGTGGCGCAGCGCGGCGTAGTAGCCATCGCTCCACGCCTGGCACGAGGCGAAGGCCAGCCGCAGCTTGGACATATTCCACCCACGCGCCGGCAGGGTCCGGGTGCGGCCGACCGGGGAGATGTGACCGGCATACCGGAAGCGGTAGAAGAACTCCCGGCCCGGGCCGAGGTCCGGCGGGTCGATGTGCACGGAGTGCGCGAGCTGCGGGACGGCCCAGGCGGTGCCCGAGCGAGCGATCTGGCGGAACCCCTCGTCGTGCGCGAGCTGCCATTCCACGCCGACCGGGCGGTCCGGCATTCCGCCGTTGGCGGCCAACGGGTCCGGTGCCAGCCGCGTCCAGAGCACGACGGTATGCGGCGTCGGGTCACCCGAGGCGATGCCCAGGGTGAAGGGGTCGCCGCTGGGACGGGGAGAGGCCGCGAAGGCATCGGCGGGGGTGCGGGCGAGCGCCGCGGTGGCGGCGAGCGAGGAGAGACCGGCCAGGGCAGTGCGGCGGGGGAATGCGGTCATACGTCGACCGTAGGGCGCGTCGGGTGGCCGGGACCGGGACTGCGGAGGAAGACCACGGGGCAAGAAGGTGTCGGTCCGGGACGGCCGGGACGAGCGAGATCCGGCGCGCGATCAGCCCCATTGGAGACAGACGAAGGGCCGGAGCCCGGGTGGGCTCCGGCCGTTCACCGGTGCGCTGGACTAAGCGCGGAGTGCTACCGCTGGATCAGCGGTACTGCGCGCGGATCGCGATGCGGGTGCTGCCGGAGGGGCAGACGGCCTGGCTGTAGCCGGTGCCCTGGACGCGCCAGGCGTCGTAGCGCCAGAAGGTGCGGCCACCGGACTTGCACTTCACGCCGGCGCGGAAGGCGTTGCCCGGCAGGGAGGCGGCGCACCACACCCGAACGCCGCGGTTGATGAGGCGGTAGCGGCAGGTGTACGCGCTGCTGCTGCCGGTCTCGGAGGAGGCCACGACGCTGCTGCTGCTGTCAGCGGTGCTCGCCTGGGCCGAGGTGGCCATGCCGATGCCCATGCTGCCGGCCAGAGCCGCGCCCGCCAGAACGCCAGAAATACGCTTCACGAGAAAACCCCTATTGGTCGAGATAGCCGGGAGGGTCCCGGCCGTTGCCATAGGCTGCGCCGACCAGCGGCGGCAACCGACGAGGACGTTACCGGAATGTGATTGGCGAATTTGTGGGGGATCCGGTGATGAATTCTTCAACTATGTGCCGTCCTGGCCAGCGGTGGACCAAGGCGCCAAACGTCCCTATCCTGGCCTCGCCCTAGCCCTTTTCCGGCCCCCTGCTCATCCCCTGACATCGGAGTCATCGCGGGAAAAATCGCCCGCCGCCGCCCTCGCCGCAACCGTCCTCGTCCCGACTGCGGCCATCGGCCAGGCCACGGCCATGGTCACCGACCGTGCGGCCAACCCGGAAGCCGCCGCGAGCAGCGCTTCCGGTGACAACCGCATCCGGGTCGAGATCCCCCCGACGACGACCGAGCCCGGGCGCCACGTGCTAGTCCCGCTGCGGGCGACCACCCAGCGCCATTCGCCCGACGTCGCGCGCCGGCGTCGATGGCAGTGTCGCCACCCGGTCCCAGACCGGTCCGACCAATGCCCGCCTCGACGTGGTGATTGTCGGTGACGGCTATACCGCCGACGAGCAGGGGGACTTCGAGGCGGACGCCCGGGCGGGCTGGACGCAGCTCTCCCAGGTCGAGCCCTACCGGTCATACCTGGGCATGATGAATGTCTGGATGGTGCACGCCGTTTCCCAGGATTCGGGGGTCTCCCGGGACAGCGACACCTACCCGGGCCAGGTGCAGGACAAGGCCACCGCGCTGGGCAGCTACTTCTGGTGCGCGCAGACCGAGCGCTTGCTGTGCGTGGACCCGATGCGGTCAAGAGCTACGCGCAGAAGGCGCCGGCGGTTGACATCGCCGTGGTCGTCGCCAACTCGACCTGGTATGGCGGGGCCGGCTACTACCGCGGCGAGGGTGGCGAGCTGCCCGAGGACTACGACTTAGCCGGGATCAGCCACTACTACCAGGCCTGGGGCGAGCCTCAGGCGATCAACCTCACGACATTCGGGCCGGGCAATGGCCATGGCGAGGCCTACCTGTGCGCCAACAAGTACAAGTGGTTCCGCTGGCTCGGTGAGCCCGACCCGACCGGGAGCACCGTGGGCATGTATGACGGTGGCGGCTACTTCGCCAGCAGCATCTGGGGCCCGACGGAGACCTCGATCATGAAGTCCCTGGGCTCCACGGACTTCAACCTCCCCAGCCGCGAGGCGATGATCGCGGGTTTCTACGACTACGGCGATGCGCTGACCAGCACGGCCCCCAGCGGCAGCGTCATCCGCCGCAATCAGGTGCTCACCGTGGACGTGGCCGAGCTGACCGGGCTGGCCTACCCAAGCAAGGTGACCGGTCGAGTCGATGGGCGCGAGGTGGTCCGCGCTCGTGGCCGCACCTCGGTGCGGCCCTCGGAACTCGGCGTCCTCCCGGCCACCGGCCGCCACCAGCTCTCGGCGACGATCACCGACAAGACCGCCTCGATCCGCGACCCCGAGATCCACCAGGCCACCCGGACCACTCTCATCTGGACGGTGATCAACTAAGGCGAGACCGGGGCGGGGGTGTCGGCCGGGCTCCCTAGACTTGCTCCTCATGACCCACGTCCTCGCCGCCGTCGCGTGGCCCTATGCCAATGGGCCTCGTCACCTCGGGCATGTCGCCGGTTTCGGCGTGCCCTCGGATGTTTTCGCGCGGTATATGCGGATGGCGGGGCACCAGGTGCTCATGGTCAGCGGTTCGGACGAGCACGGCACCCCGATCCTGGTGCTCGCCGACCGTGAGGGCGTCACGCCGCGGGAGTTCGTGGACACCAATCACGCGATCATCGCCCACGAGCTGGCCGACCTGGGCTGCTCATACGACCTGTACACCCGCACCACCACGGCCAATCACTATGCGGTGGCGCAGGAACTCTTCCGGCAGGTCTGGGCCAATGGCTACATGATCGAGCGCACCCAGCAGGGCGCGATCTCACCCTCCACTGGCCGGACCCTGCCCGACCGCTATATCGAGGGCACCTGCCCGATCTGCGGCTACGGCGAGGCCCGCGGCGATCAGTGCGACAACTGCGGCAACCAGTTGGAGCCGGAGGACTTGATCGACCCGCGCAGCAAGATCAACGGGGAGCGGCCGGACTTCATCGAGACCCGGCACTTCTTCCTCGACCTGCCGGCGCTCGCGGACTCGCTGCGGACCTATCTCAAGGAGCGGGAGGCCAGCGGCACCTGGCGGCCCAATGTCATCAAGTTCAGCCTCAACATCCTTGAGGACATCAAGCCGCGCGCGATGACCCGCGACATCGACTGGGGCATCCCGGTGCCGCTGGAGGGTTGGCAGGATCAGCCGACCAAGCGGCTGTATGTCTGGTTCGACGCCGTGGTCGGCTATCTGTCGGCCTCGATCGAATGGGCCCGACGCACCGGTGACCCGGAGCGCTGGCGCGAGTGGTGGAACGACCCGGGGGCGCTGTCCTACTACTTCATGGGCAAGGACAACATCACCTTCCACGCCCAGATCTGGCCGGCGGAGTTGCTCGGCTACATGGGCAAGGGGGAGCGGGGCGGGCAGCCGGGCCCGTATGGCGAGCTCAACCTCCCCACCGAGGTGGTCAGTTCCGAATATCTGACGATGGAGAGCCAGCAGTTCTCCACCAGCCGCGGCCATACCATCCTGGTCCGCGACTTCCTCACCCGCTATCAGCCGGACGCGCTGCGCTATTTCATCTGCGCCGCCGGCCCGGAGACCTCCGACGCCGACTTCACCTGGCGCGAGTTCGTGCAACGCACCAACTCCGAACTCGTCGCCGGCTGGGGCAATCTCGTGCAGCGCACCGCGACGATGATCCACAAGAACTTCGGTGAGATCCCGGTATGCGGTCCGCTCGCCTCCGAGGACCAGGCCATCCTCGACCTGGTCGAGCGGGGCTTCGCGGTGGTCGGCGAGCTGCTCGGCCGGCAGCGGCTGCGGCAGGCCACGGCCGAGGCGATGCGGGTCGTCGGCGAGGTCAACGCCTATATCTCCCGCACCGAGCCCTTCAAGCTCAAGGGTGAGGACCAGCGCGAGCGGCTAGCCACGATCCTGCATGTGCTGGCCCAGTGCGTCAGCGACTGCAACACGCTGCTAGCGCCGATGTTGCCGCACTCGGCGAATGTTGTGGCCGCGGTCTTCGGCGCGACGGAACAGTTCATGCCGATGCCGCGCGTCGAGGAGGTGGCCGATCTCGACGTGGACGCCCGCTATCCGATCATCACCGGTGACTACTCCGCGACCCCGCCGTGGCGGCGGGTGCCGGTGGTGGCCGGCACGGTGATCGATAAGCCAGCAGGGGTCTTCACCAAGCTCGACGACAGCGTTATCGCGCAGGAGCTCGACCGGATGGCGGGGTGAGCGATGGCGCATGCTGACCGTCCGCCCGCCCCGGAGCCCCTGCCGCTGCCTTTGGTGGACAACCACACCCACCTGGACATCATTCGCGAGGACGGGCCGCCTCTGACGTCGGCCGACGCCCTGCGGGCTGCTGCCGAGGTCGGCGTCGAGCGGGTCGTGCAGATCGGCTGTGATGTGCGCAGCGCCCCGGAGAGTGTCCGAATGGCGCACGCCCACCCCGGCGTGCTCGCCGGAGTTGCCTTGCACCCCAACGAGATTCCGGCGCTGGCCGCGGCGGGGGAGTTGGCGGCGGCATACGAGCTCATCGCCGACCTGGCAACCGACGAGCGGGTGCGGGTGATCGGGGAAACCGGGCTGGACTACTTCCGGACCGGGCCCGAGGGGCAGGAGGTGCAACGCGAGTCCTTTGCCTGGCATATCGCCCTGGCCAAGCGCACCGGCAAGGCGCTGCAGATCCACGATCGCGACGCGCATACGGACGTACTGGCGGTGCTGGATGCGCACGGGGCGCCGGAGCGCACCGTGCTGCACTGCTTCAGTGGCGATGTGGCTTTTGCCCGCGAATGTGTGGAGCGCGGCTTCTATCTCTCCTTCGCCGGCCCGGTGACCTTCAAGAACAATCACCCCCTGCGGGACGCGCTCGCGGTGACCCCGCTGGAGCGGGTGTTGGTGGAGACCGACGCCCCCTATCTGACCCCGCATCCATGGCGGGGTGCGGTGAACTCGAGCTATCTGCTGCCCGCCACCGCGCGGACCGTCGCCGGGGTGCTCGGGGTGTCCGTGGTGGAGCTGTGCCAGGCGGTCAATGCGACCACGGAAACGATCTACGGCTCCTGGTCGTAACCGGCGGTTCACCCCGGTCGTGACGCGGGTGAACCATTGTGGCGAGTGAGCCCAATGAGGCGGGAAAATCGCCCTAGCCGTTATCAAAATTTGACCTTCGCGGTCTTCGGCGGGCATGGTGAGTGGGCCAGCCGTATCCGCCACCGCGGTCCGGAGGCACCGCTTCCCCCGCCGGGACGACCCCCTCAGTGACCTCCGACCGGCTCCTGGCAGGCACCCCAGCGCGGGTGCCCACGGCCGGGGCCGGGACTCGGAGCCGCCCGATCCCTGCGCGGATGCGGACCCTCAACCTGGGAGCTTTTCTTGAATTCTCGTTCGATCCGGCGCGTCGCTCAGTTCGGTGTCGTGGGCCTGCTCGCCGCCGGCGCCGCGGGCGCCGCGCACTGGGATAAGGCCGTCGCGCTGTCGGTGGACGGCAAGTCCAGCAATGTCCACGCCTTCGCCGCCACCGTGGGCGATGTGCTCAAGGACGAAGGCGTCAAGGTTGGCGAGCACGACCTGGTCGTGCCCGGCCTCACCAGTACGGTGAAGGACGGCCAGCAGATCGTCGTGCGCTACGGGCGCAAGCTGACCGTGACCGTGGATGGCCAGCGTAAGGAGTACTGGACCACCGCGACCACCGTCGGTCAGGCGCTCGCCGAGCTCGGCCTGCGCGCCGACGACGCGAAGCTGTCCGCCTCCCGCTCCGCTGCCCTGGGTCGCGAGGGCCTGGCGATGTCGATGATCACCCCAAAGCGGGTGACCCTCACCGCGGACGGCAAGACCCGCACCAAGACCTCTACCGAGGCCGATGTGAAGTCCCTGCTCGCGCTGCTCAACGTCAAGGTCGGCAGCAAGGACATCGTCAAGCCCGGTCTGGACGCGGCGCTCACCGACGGGATGAAGCTGAAGGTCACCCGGGTGACCACCAAGTCCGTCACCAAGACGTCGGTCATCGGCTTCGACACCGTCCGCAAGAACGACGCCAGCATGTATGAGGGGACCTCCGACGTGGTCACCGCCGGTCGTCAGGGCGAGCGCACCACGAAGTACACCGTCGTCTACCACGACGGCAAGGAGTACAAGCGCACCAAGGACTCCTCCACAATCACCACCTCGGTCCGCAACCAGGTGATCGCCGTGGGCACCAAGGAACGGCCCGCCCCGAAGCCGGCCCCCAAGCCCGCCCCGGCGCCGAGCACTCCCAGCACCCCGGACCCCCCGAGCACCGATGGTGGCGGCGGCCTGAACCTCGCCAATGCCGCGATGTGGGACCGGATCGCCATGTGCGAGTCCGGTGGCAACTGGCACATCAACACCGGCAATGGCTACTACGGCGGCCTGCAGTTCGACATCCCGTCCTGGCTGGCGAATGGCGGTGCGGACTTCGCCCCGCGCGCGGACCTGGCCAGCCGCGAGCAGCAGATCACCGTGGCGAACCGCTACTACGCGATCGCCGGTCTCGGCCCGTGGGCCTGCGCCCACGCCGCCTGATCCTGCGAGCTATCTCCCGACGCGCCCCGGCCTGCCCGGGGCGCGTCGGCGTTCGCGGGCCGAGTCACTGGTTTCCCTCCGGCTGCCGGAAGGTTGTGCTTCGCAGCGGTTAGGAAGTCGGGGGAAGCGCAAGGTTTCGGCAGCCGGAGAGAAACCGGCATGCAGGGTGCGACGGCCGGCTGGAAGAGGTCAGGCAGTAGGTTGACCGGCGTGCCGAATGCCGAAGCGAGCTATCTGGGAGCCGCGGATATCCGCCGGCTCGCCGCGGAACTCGGGATCCGGCCCACCAAACAGTGGGGCCAGAACTTCGTCGTCGACGCCAACACCGTGCGCCGCATCGTCCGCCTGGCCGAGGTGGGGGCACAGGACACCGTGCTTGAGGTCGGGCCCGGGCTGGGTTCGCTGACCGTCGGCTTGTTGGATGTCGCCGAGCGCGTCCTCGCGATCGAGATCGACCCCACCCTCGCCGCCGCGCTGCCGGACACCATGGCCGCGGCCATCCCCGAGCGGTGCGAGCGGCTGCAGGTGATCAACGCGGATGCGCTGCGGATCACCGAACTGCCATACCCCCCGACCGCCTTGGTCGCCAATCTCCCGTACAACGTCGCCGTCCCGGTCGTGCTGCACTTGCTGGCCCGCTTCCCAAGCCTGCGCAGCGTCCTGGTGATGGTGCAATTGGAGGTCGCCCAGCGCCTGGCGGCCGCCCCCGGCTCCCGCACCTATGGCGCCCCGAGCGCCAAGCTCGCCTGGTATGGCCGCGCGCGCCTGGCGGGCACCGTCCCGCGCAGCATCTTCTGGCCGGTACCCAATGTGGATTCCGGGCTCGTCGCCGTGCAACGCCACGCGCAGCCCCCCGCGCCGGTCGACCAAGGCGACCTATTCGCCTGCATCGACGCGGCTTTCGCCCAGCGGCGCAAAATGCTGCGCTCCGCGCTGGCCTTCTGGGCCGGTTCCCCCGCCGCCGCCCAGGAGGTGCTGGCCGCGGCCGGTGTCCCGGCCACCGCGCGCGGCGAAGAACTCGGGATCGAGCAGTTCGCGGCGATCACGGGGGCGCGAGCACACGGCATACCGGCGGCGGAGCGCGCATAGGGTGGGGCTCATGAGGACGGGGGCACGCACGGGCAGTCAGGTGCGCGTCCGGGTCCCGGCCAAGGTCAACCTCGGCCTGCGCGTCGGACCGCCGCGCGCCGATGGCTTCCACGAAC